>NZ_BAABDQ010000021.1:0-239148 GCF_039539705.1 Nonomuraea rosea
GGTTACGGCGGTTATGGCGGGAAGGAAACACCCGGTTACATTCCGAACCCGGAAGTTAAGCTTCTCTGCGCCGATGGTACTGCACTCGGGAGGGTGTGGGAGAGTAGGTCACCGCCGGACAATCTTTTGAAGGGGCTCGACGCTGAACGCGTCGGGCCCTTTTTTTGTGCGCGAGACGCGAACGAGGGCCACCCCCAGCAGCCGGGGTGGCCCTCTCTTGCGTTCGGGGACCTGAAGGTCAGGCGCGCTGCCACAGGGCGGGAACATTGGATGGTTCCCAGCCTGCCTGCGACGTGTGCCCCTGCAGGCACCGGTACGCCGCGCCTCCATACGTGACCTGGTCACCCGCCCGGTAGGTCACCCCAACCTGCCAGGTGCCGCCGCCCGGAGGCGGACTTGTCGGCGGGTCCGTGGGCGGGACGCCCTGGACGTTGAGCACGAAGTCGAAGGTGGCCTCCCGGCCTGATCCCACGGTCCGCACGTTCATGAGCAACGCGGGATTGAAGATGGTGTCGGTGTTGTTGCGCGGCTCGCCGGGGAAGTACAGCTGCGTCGTCAGGACGGGCCGGCCGGGTGACTGGGCCTTGACGTGGATGTGCCGGGTCCTGCCCGGATAGAGGCCGGGGACGATGGTGGTGAGTTTGAAGGCTCCCTGGGCGTTCGTGTATTGGTGACCGCGGAAGTTGTACGTGACGTTGTCGTACGCGCCGTTCCTGTCCGCCTGCCAGAAGTCCAGCAGGACGTTCGCCAGCGGCTGGCAGGCCAGCCCGAAGACGTATCCGCTGACGGTCAGCACGGTGCCCGTGCCCGGCAGGACGGTGCGCTGGGGCGAATTGGGCTTGAAGTACGGGCCCTCGGTCTGCGGCGGCGTCGGGTCGTCATCGTCGTCGCAGAAGGGGGTCGGGGTGAGCGGTCCGCCGCTCGCGGACACGCTGCGGGCCAGGGCCGGGACCTGCCCGATGAGCAGCGGGACCGGTGTCGCTATGAGAGCAGCTTTGAAGAGCGTCTTTCTCGTGATGGCGGCGTGCTTTTCTGGGCGAGTGTTCTCGCTTTCCACGATGGCCTCCTCTTGAGCGGCCTGCTGGGGGGTGGAGCAGGCTGTTTTCCAAGGTGGCACCCCGGTCGTGGCGGTGAGTACCCTCCAAATTTCCATATGCGCGACAATATGAATCCCCCGCGTACTGAGCGCTACCGGCGGTCAGTAGGGTTGAGGGGTGGATTATCGTGCGGTTGAACGCGCGATCTTGGATCGTGGCGTCGAGTGGGACTTCGAGCCGACGCTCGACCGGATCGCGGCCCTTCTGGACCTGCTCGGCTCGCCGCAGCGGTCGTACCCGGTCATACACATCGCCGGCACCAACGGGAAGACGAGCACGGCGCGGCTCACCGAGGCGCTGCTCAAGGAGCGCAACATACGGGCGGGGCGGTTCACCAGCCCGCACCTGGTGTCGATGCGCGAGCGGATCACCGTGGACGGGGAGCCGCTGAGTGAGGAGCGGTTCGCGGAGGTGTACGAGGAGATCATCCCGTACGTCGAGCTGACCGACACTCAGGGGCGGCGCATCCAGTTCTTCGAGCTGCTGACCGCCATGGCGTTCGCGGCGTTCGCCGACACCCCGGTCGACGTCGCGGTCGTGGAGGCCGGCATGGGCGGCTCCTGGGACGCCACGAATGTCGCCGACGGCCTCGTGTCCGTGATCACGCCGATCTCGCTCGACCACACCGACAGGCTCGGGCCCGACATTCCCAGCATCGCCTCCGAGAAGGCCGGCATCATCAAGCCGGGCGCGACCACCGTGCTCGCCCAGCAGGAGCTGGCCGCGGCCGAGGTGCTGATGCGGCGCTCGGCCGAGGTCGGAGCGGTGGTGGCGCGCGAAGGGATCGAGTTCGGGGTGCTCAGCCGTGAGGTGGCCCTGGGCGGGCAGCTGCTCACCCTGCGCGGGCTCAAGGGCATCTACGAAGAGGTCTACCTGCCCCTCTACGGCGCCCATCAGGCGAGCAACGCGGTCTGCGCGCTGGCCGCCGTCGAGGCGCTGACCGGCGGCGAGGACCCCCTCGACATCGAGCTCGTCCGCCAGGCGTTCACGCAGGCCAGCTCGCCGGGGCGGATGGAGGTCGTACGACGCACGCCGACGGTCGTGATCGACGCCGCCCACAATCCCGGTGGCATGCAGGCGACCCTGGAGGGGCTGCACGAGGCGTTCGACTTCACGAAGGTGGTCGGCGTGCTCGCGGTCATGAGCGACAAGGACGTGAACGCGCTGCTGGAGCTGCTGGAGCCGATGGTCGAGGAGATCATCGTCACCCGTAACTCCTCGCCCAGGTCGATGTCGCCCGAGGAGCTGGCGTCGCTGGCCGAGCCGCTCTTCGGCGAAGGCCGGGTGCACATCTCCGACAGGCTCGACGACGCCATCGACCGGGCCATCGGCATGGCCGACGCCGAGGGCGAGTTCAGCGGCACCGGCGTGCTGATCACCGGCTCCGTCGTCACGGCGGGCGACGCCCGCCGGCTGCTCAAGGCGGATGATTCGCGATGAACTTCGAGGTCACCCCAGGTATGCGCAGGCTCGGCGCCTCCGTGCTCGGCATGGAGGCGATCGTGGCCGGGCTGATCACGCCCGTGGCGATCACCGTGGGCGGAGTCCAGCCCGCCTTCGCGGTGACCGTCGGGATCGGGCTGGCCGTGCTGTGCGTGGTCGCCGCGGGCCTGCTCAAGAGGCCGTTCGGCTACGTGCTCGGCAGCGTCGTACAGGTGCTGGCGATCTGCACCGGATTCGTCGTGTCGGCCATGTTCTTCCTCGGCGTGATCTTCGCGGCACTGTGGATCACGGCGATTATCGTCGCTCGCCGTGTCGAGGGCGCTACTTCCCGCTAAAGTCGGCCTACATGGCCGTCCCCCCGAACCTGCGGTCGCCCCATCCGGCCGGCCCCAGACATCCTTGGCTGCTCGACGTGTTGCTCGGGCTCCTGATCGTGGCCGCGTTGCCGCTGGCGATCGTCGCGATCCCCAACACCCTCTCCGTCGTCGCCAGGCTGCTGCCCGGCGATATCGACCAGGTCGGGCTGATGCGCACGCATGGGCTCGCGTTGCCCGCCCTGATGCTGACCGTACCGCTCGTGGCCGTGGCGCTGCGCCGCGTGCAGACGGCACACCTCCTGGTCGCCGGGCTGGCGCTGGTCGCCGTGTCCGACGCGGCCGGTGGGTATGCGGCTTCTGAGCTTCTCGTCGGCGTCGTACGCGTGCTGCGCGGCATCGGCGCCGGAATCATCGTGCCGGTGACGCTGGTCGCCGTGTGGGATCGCCGGCCGGCGCTGCGGGCCCTGTGGGTGGGCGTGTTCAGCTTCGGTCTGCTCGCCGCCCAGGCGCTGGCGCTGTGGCCGCTCGACGACGTGAGCAGCTGGAAGGTCACGCTGCAGCCGTACCCGATGGTGACGGGGGTCGCGCTCGCGCTGGCGGCCGCGTACCTGGTGGCCTGGATGCTGCTGGGGCGGCCGGCCGGGCCCGCACCCAGCGCCAAGGAGCGCTCCCGCCTGTTGCTGGCCGCCGTGCCGGCCGCGGGCATCGCCGTGGTGGCGGTCAGCACCGCGACCGAGGGGTGGCGGGCCGTTCCGGTGGTCCTGCTGGCCGGGGTCGCGGTGGCGGGGCTGCTGGCGCTGGCCTCGATCGGCGCCACCGCGAGCAGGACGCTGGCGTACACGATGGTGGCGGTGGGTGTGGTGCTGCTGCCCAGCGCGGCCCAGGTCACGCTGGTGGAGCTGGGCGGGCTCGGCGGGCCGGGGCTGAGAGGGCTCTGGATTCCGTACACGGTGGCCGGGCTGCTCGCGATCGCCGCGTCCGTGGCCGTGCGGCTGCTCGCGCGGGCTTCCGGGCGCTGGCTGGCGCCTCTGGGGCTGCTGGCGATGGTGATCGGGCTCTGCTCGGTACGGCTGGTCGTGCCGTCCGCGGACGGGCTGGTGCTGGCGGTGCCGTTCAGCCTGCTCGCGGTGGGTGCGGCGGTGGCGCTGACCGCGGCGCTGCAGGAGGTGGGAGCCGGGGCGGCGGTCTTCGGGCTGTCGCTGTGCTTCGCGGGGGTGCTGGCGGGGTTCCTGCTCGGCACCGGGGTGCAGATGGCCATGCTGGACGGGGTGACCTCGGCTCAGCAGCTGGTCGACAGCTTTGTGGGGGCGCTGCACTGGTGGGCGTTGATCGGTGGCTTCCTGGTGGTGGCCATCATCGTGCTCGCCGCGGTGATGGCGCGGCGGCCCGGCAAGGACGACGTGCCTGACGACCTCGCGGATCTGGGCTCCGCCTTGCCTGACAAGCCCTGTGGCGGCATGCCTCCTGAAGGGGAGGGACGCCTTGTATGGGGATCGCTGGTGAAGGACGAGGGCTGCCCTGAGCGGGAGGTTGTCGAGGCTGCCGGTCCTGGGCGTGACGGCGTTTCGGGGTCCGGTCCTGCGGGTGAGGGCGTTGCAGGGCCCAGCCTTGAGGGTGCGGGCGCTGCGGGGTCCGGTCCTGGGCGTGAGGGTGTTTCGGGGTCTGGTCCTGGGCGTGAGCGGGTTGAGGCTGCCGGTCCTGGCCGTGAGGACGGCGGGGAGGATGAGGATCGGCCTACCGGTGCGATACCGCGGGTCGTGGTGCCTGTGTCCGCGGCCGGGGCGTTCGGGAAGCGTGAGTCGCGCAGCGACGACGAGCCGCTGCCCGCGGTGCCGCCGCAGGCTCTTTCACCCGAGGACACCGCCTCCCCCTAGGAGGCGGATCGGGACGGTAAAACGCGGGTAGGGCGCGGGACGGTAAGCTGAGGCCCCAGTCACGGCGACGCGTGGGCCCGTGCCCCGCGCAGCGTCCTCGCGGTCAGGCCGGGTGTCTGCCGCGACCCCACTCAGTTCAAAGGAGAACTTCAAGTGTCCGAGCGCACTCTTGTCCTGATCAAGCCCGACGGGGTAAAGCGCGGCCTCATCGGTGACGTGATCGCCCGTGTGGAGCGCAAGGGCCTCAAGGTCGTGGCGATGGACCTGCGCACCCTCGACGCCGACACCGCCAAGGCGCACTACGCCGAGCACTCCGAGCGGCCGTTCTTCGGTGAGCTCGTCGAGTTCATCACCTCCGGGCCGCTCGTCGCCCTGGTGCTCGAGGGCCCGCGCGCCGTCGAGGCGTTCCGCGCGCTGACCGGCGCCACCGACCCGGTCAAGTCGGCCCCGGGCACGATCCGCGGCGACCACGCCCTCGAGATCAGCGAGAACGTCGTCCACGGCTCCGACTCGCCCGAGTCGGCCGCCAGGGAGATCAAGATCTTCTTCCCCGACCGCTTCTGAGCAAAGTCAGCGCCACTTCAGCGTGCCCGCACGGCCTTTCGCCGTGCGGGCACGCTTTTTTGTCGGGCCTCTTGCATAAGGTTTCTGTGTGCGGGTGACGGGGGCGTTGCATTACTGGACGGAATTTTGTCGGACGGTTGCCGTAGGGTTACGCACGGTTGGAAGAAGAATCGTGCTGACCGCCTAGCGGATGTTGTGGTGCAATCCGGGCAAAATTGCGGTTGAGCTAGGGGCTGGAGATTTTTGTGGGGCACGAGGGCTCATTGTGCCCATCGGCGGGTACGTCACGTTACGATTCGAATTCGATCCGTAGTCATTCGCGAACGACGTTACGGAGGGCTCCGTTCCCCATGGGCAGCAAGCTCGCGTTTCTCGGCCGTGACATGGCGGTCGACCTGGGCACCGCCAACACGCTGGTCTACGTGCGCGGCCGGGGCATCGTGCTCAACGAGCCGTCAGTCGTAGCGATCAACACGGCCACAGGCAAGATCGTGGCGGTCGGCATCGAGGCTAAGCGGATGATCGGCCGTACACCAGGAAATATCATCGCGGTCCGTCCACTCAAAGACGGCGTGATCGCTGATTTCGACGTCACCGAGCGGATGTTGCGATATTTCATCCAACGGGTGCACAAACGGCGGCATTTCGCTAAGCCGCGCATCATCATTGCGGTTCCGAGCGGCATCACCAGCGTCGAACAGCGCGCCGTGAAGGAAGCCGGTTATCAGGCGGGGGCCAGAAAGGTCTACATCGTCGAGGAGCCGATGGCCGCCGCGATCGGAGCGGGGCTGCCGGTCCACGAGCCCACCGGGAACATGGTGGTCGACATCGGCGGCGGCACCACCGAGGTGGCGATCATCTCGATGGGCGGCGTCGTCACGAGCCAGTCCATCAGGGTGGGCGGTGACGAGCTGGACCAAGCGGTGATCACGTTCGCCAAGAAGGAGTTCTCGCTGATGCTCGGCGAGCGCACCGCCGAGGAGATCAAGATGGCCATCGGCTCGGCCTGTCCCAATGGCGAGGAGTCGCACGCGGAGATCCGCGGTCGTGACCTGGTCAGCGGGCTGCCGAAGACGATCATCGTGTCGAGCGAGGAGATCAGGAAGGCCACCGAGGAGCCGGTCAACGCGATCGTGGACGCGGTGAAGACCACGCTCGACAAGTGCCCGCCTGAGCTGGCCGGCGACATCATGGACCGCGGCATCGCGCTCACCGGCGGTGGGGCCCTGCTCAAAGGGCTCGACGAGCGGGTCAAGGCCGAGACCGGCATGCCCGTGCATCTCGTGGACAACGCGCTCGACTCCGTCGCCATCGGCTCGGGCAAGTGCGCCGAGGACTTCGAGGCGCTCCAGCAGGTTCTGGTGCCGGAGTCGCGGCACTGATGAGAGACTCGCGCCGAGCCCGGCTGATCCTCGGAGTGCTGCTGACCGCGGCCCTGGTCATCCTGACCGTCGACCACCGCACGGGCGACAGCTCGCCGATGCGTCCGCTGCGTGCGGCGGGGTCGTGGCTGTTCGGGACGGCGGAGCGGTTCGGCGGCGGCGTGGTGCGCCCGGTCGGCGGGTTCGTGCAGGCGATCCTGAGCGCGCCGAGCGCCGCCGACCACATCGCGGTGCTCAAGGCGGAGAACGCCAGGCTGCGGGCGGGTCTGCTGGCCGGCAAGCTCGACGCGTCGCGGTCCAAGGAGCTCAGACAGCTGCTTGGGCTGGCGGGGTCCGGTGGATACAAGGTCGTCCCGGCCAACGTGATCGCGCGCCGGGGGCAGCCGGGGTTCGAGGACACCGTGCAGATCGACGCGGGGACCGGGGACGGCATCCGGTCGGAGATGACCGTGCTCAACGGTGATGGGCTGATCGGGCGTGTCGTCCAGGCTTCCGCGCACAGCTCGACGGTGGTGCTGCTGAGCGATCCGGCCTCGGCGGCCGGGGCGCGGCTCGAAGGCGGCAAGGAGATCGGCGTCGTGCACGGGGTGGGGGAGAACGGGCGTCTGGTCCAGTTCCGGCTGCTCGACTCGACGGCGCCGCTCGACAGGGGCGGGCGCATCGTCAGCTTCGGCTCGCAGCACGGCAGCCCTTACGTGCCGGGTGTGCCGATCGGGGTGATCGAGCGGGTGGAGTCGACGCCGGGTGAGCTGACGCGCATCGCCTACGCCAAACCGTATGCGGATCTGACGGCGCTGGACGTGGTGGGCGTGGTGGTGGAGGCGCCCCAACGCGATCCCCGTGACGCGGTGCTCCCGCCCAAGGAGGGGGCGCGGTGATCGGTGGGTTGCTCGTGTTGCTGGCGTTGCTGGCGCAGGTCATGCTGGTCAACCGGGTTCCGTTGCCCGCCGGTGGTGCGCCTGACCTGGTGTTGCTGACCGTGGTGGGGGCGGCGCTGGCGCGCGGTCCGTCGGCCGGCGCGATGCTCGGGTTCTTCGCCGGGCTGCTGGTGGACGTCATGCCGCCGACCGCGCACCTGGTCGGCCAGTACGCGTTCGTGCTGGCGCTCGTCGGCTACGTGGCGGGCCGGGGCGCCGGCGGGCCCGTGACGACCGTGGTGTTGTGCGTGCTCATGGCGCCGCTGCTGGCGGCGGCCGTGGGCGGGTTGATCTCCGATCCGAGGGTGACCATGTCCACGCTGACCCAGCAGGTGCCGGTCACCATCGTCTACACGCTGATCGTCGCCCCGATCGTGATCTGGCTGACCACGCGGAGCCGGCAGCCGAGGTTCTCGTCATGACCAGGATGCGCGCCCGACTGCTGATGCTGCACGTGCTCGTGCTGACCCTGCTCGTCGTGCTGGCCACGCGCCTGTGGCAGGTGCAGGTCGTGCGCGGGCAGGAGTTCGTGACACGGGCGACGGAGACCAGGACGCGGGCCGTGATCGTGCCGGCCGTGCGCGGCCAGATCCTCGACTCCTCAGGGCGCCCGCTGGTGCGCAACAAGACGGCCCTGGTGGTGTCCGTGGACAGGACCAGGCTGTCCAGGATGAAGGACGCCGGCGCGAAGGTGCTGGGCAAGCTGTCCGAGGTCCTCGGCACGCCGGTCGCGCAGTTGCAGCAGCGCATCACGCCCTGCGGGCCCGGGATCGGCAAGCCGTGCTGGACGGGGTCGCCGTACCAGCCGGTTCCGCTGGACGAGAAGGTCGACACCCGGGAGGCGCTGCAGATCCTCGAACGGCAGGAGGAGTTCCCCGGCGTGACCGCCGAGATCCACTCCGTGCGGCAATACCCGGGCGGCAGGGCGGGCGCCCAGATGCTCGGCTACCTGCAACCGGTCACCGAGGCGGAGCTGGAGAAGCGCGAAGGGCTCAAGGCCGCCTTCTCCGGGGTGGACCTGGCCGGGCGCGACGGCCTCGAATACATCTACGACGAGGCGTTGCGCGGCAAGGCCGGGCTGCGCAGGGTGCAGGTCGACCGGATGGGCAAAGCGCTCGGCGTCGAGGAGCAGGTGACGCCCATTCCCGGCGATCACCTGGTGACCAGCATCGACTCGCGGGTGCAGACCATCACCGAGAAGGCGCTGGCGAAGGCGATGAAGTCGGCGCCGTCGGCCGATGGCGGGGCCGGGGTCGTGCTCGACGCGCGTACCGGCCGGGTGGTGGCGCTGGCCAGCGCGCCCGGCTACGACCCGGCGATCTGGGGGGGCGGGATCTCGGCGCGCGGCTACCAGTGGCTGTTGTCGGAGAAGTCGGGTAAGCCGCTCGTGTCGCGGGCGATCAACGGGCAGTTCGCGCCCGGTTCGACGTTCAAGGTCTCGTCGGTGTCGGCGATGCTGCGGGCCGGTTACCCGCTCAACGGCACCTACGGCTGCCCGGGCTCGTACGCGGTGGGCGGCCGGGCGTTCAACAACTTCCGCGGCATCGGCCTGGGCACGCTGACGCTGCACACGGCGCTGGTCAAGTCCTGCGACACGATCTTCTACCGGGCCGCCTACGAGCAGTACCTCAAGGACGGCGGGCGCAGCCCGAAGAAGACGCCGAAGGAGATCTTCGCCAACATGGCGAGGTCGTTCGGCTTCGGCAGCCCGACCGGCGTGGACCTGCCGGGCGAGTCCGGCGGGCGCATTCCCGACCGGGCCTGGAAGAAGAACCTGTGGAACGCGACCAGCGCGGTCAACTGCGAGCGGTCGCGCAAGGGCTATCCCGAGGTCAAGGACAGGGCGCGGGCGGAGTTCCTCAAACGGCTCGCGCTGGAGAACTGCACGGAGGGCTTCCTGCTGCGGCCCGGCGACTCGGCGAACTTCTCCATCGGCCAGGGCGACGTGCTCGTGACGCCGATGCAGCTCGCGAGGGCGTACATGGCGCTGGTCAGCGACGGGAAGGTGCGCAGCCCGCGCATCGGCTGGGCGCAGGTGCGGCCCGACGGCAAGGTGGTCAGGACGATCCCCGTGCCGGTGGTGGGCAAGCTGCCGCTCAGCGAGAAGGAGCGCCTCTACATCAAGAACGCGCTGAGCCAGGTCGCCGCCGACGGCACGGCGGCCGGGGCCTTCGCCGGGTTCCCGATGAACAAGGTGCGCGTCGGCGGCAAGACCGGCACCGCGGAGGTGTGGGGCAAGCAGGACACCTCGTGGTTCGCCTCGTTCGCGCCGACGAAGAATCCCCAGTACGTGGTGGTCGTCATGGTCTCGCAGGGTGGGATGGGCGCGCAGACGGCGGCGCCGGCCGTACGCGAGATCTATGAGGGGATCTACGGGATCAAGCGTCCCAAGGCGGCCGTGCCCGGCGGGCGGCTCACGACGAGACTGCCGAGGTTCGCGCCCGACGGAACGGTGGCCAGGGGATGATCGACCGCTCGGTGGCCATCCGGCGACCTTCGTTGTTCCGGCGGATGATCGCCGAGGACTCCACGGTGCGCCGGCTCGACGGGCTGATGCTGGTCGCGGTGGCCGGGCTGTGCGTGATCGGCACGCTGCTGGTGTGGTCGTCCACCAGGACGTGGGCGCCGGGCGCCACGGGGCTGGTCAAGAAGCACATACTCAACGAGGTCATCGGCGTGGTGCTGTGCGCGGTCGTGGCGATGGTCGACCATCGGGCGATGCGGGCGTACGCGCCGCTGGTGTACCTGCTGTCGCTGGTCGGGCTGGTGCTGGTGATCACGCCGCTGGGGGCGACGATCAACGGGTCGCACTCGTGGATCCTGCTCGGCGGCGGGTTCGCGGTGCAGCCGTCGGAGTTCGCCAAGGTCGGCCTGCTGCTGATCATCGCCATGCTGCTGGCGCAACCGGCCGAGGGGACCGACCGGCCGCGCGGGCTGGACATGACGCTCGCGCTCGTCGCCGCGTTCATCACGATGGGGCTGGTGATGCTCCAGCCCGACCTGGGCACGGCGCTCGTGCTGGCGGTGATCACGGCCGCGGGGCTGGTGGTCGGCGGGGTGCGAAAACGGTGGATCGCGGCGCTGGTGCTGGTGGGTGGCGTCGGGGTGTTCTCGGTCTTCTACTTCCAGATGCTGGAGCCGTACCAGGTGGCGCGGTTCACCGCCTTCGTCGATCCGAGCGTCGATCCGCGCGGGGTGGGCTACAACAGCACGCAGTCGCTGATCGCGATCGGCTCGGGGCAGCTTCTGGGCAAGGGGCTGCTCGGCGGCGGGCAGACGACCGGGCGGTTCGTGCCCGAGCAGCACACCGACTTCATCTTCACGGTGGCGGGCGAGGAGTTCGGGTTCCTCGGCTCGGTCACGGTCGTGCTGCTGCTCGGCGTGGTGCTGCTGCGCGGGCTGAAGATCGCCAAGGAGTGCGACGACCGGTTCGGGACGCTGGTCGCGGGGACGATCGTGTGCTGGTTCGCGTTCCAGACGTTCATCAACGTGGGGATGACGATCGGGATCATGCCGATCACCGGGTTGCCGCTGCCGTTCGTGTCCTATGGCGGTACGGCCACGTTCGCGAATCTCATTGCGATTGGGCTTCTCCAGGCCATCAGAGTGCGAAGACAGTCGTTTAATTAGAAGTATGTTTTTGGCCTATTGCGATGAGTGCGAGGAGCGCTTCCTGCTTCCCGCGAACCACGTCGTCGGCGTGCACAACCTCGAGAGCGGTGTGATCGCCGTCGAGCTGACGTGTTACGAGGGGCACCACATCATGGTGCTCAGCGGCAACGACATCGACATCACCGGACCTGCCACCGTCTGAGCGCCGCTACCCTGGACGGTATGCCTGTCGAGTCGATATTCCCCCGCCTGGAAGCGCTGCTGCCCAAGGTGCAGAAGCCCATCCAGTACGTCGGGGGTGAGCTCAACTCGACGGTCAAGGACTGGGATTCCGCCGACGTGCGATGGGCGTTGATGTATCCCGACGCCTACGAGGTCGGCCTGCCCAACCAGGGTGTGGCGATCCTCTACGAGATCCTCAACGAGCTGCCCGCCACGCTGGCCGAGCGGACCTACGCGGTCTGGCCGGACCTGGAGGCGCTCATGCGGGCCGAGGGCGTCCCGCAGTTCACCGTTGACGGGCACCGGCCGGTGCGCGCCTTCGACGTGCTCGGGCTGTCGTTCTCGACCGAGCTCGGCTACACCAACATGCTGACCGCGCTGGACCTGGCCGGCATCCCGCTGCTGGCCGTGGACCGGGGCGAGGACGATCCGATCGTGCTCGCGGGCGGCCACGCGGCCTTCAACCCCGAGCCGGTCGCCGACTTCCTCGACGCGGCCGTGCTCGGCGACGGCGAGCAGATCTCCATCGCCATCTCCGAGGTCATCCGCGAGTGGAAGGCCGAGGGCCGGCCGGGCGGGCGCGACGAGCTGCTGATGCGGCTCGCCGAGTCCGGCGGGGTCTACGTGCCGAAGTTCTACGACGTCGACTACCACCCCGACGGGCGCATCAAGCGGGTCGCGCCCAACCGGGCCCAGGTGCCGTGGCGGGTGCACAAGCACACCGTGATGGACCTCGACGAGTGGCCCTATCCGAAGAAACCGCTGGTCCCGCTGGCGGAGACCGTGCACGAGCGGTTCAGCGTGGAGATCTTCCGCGGCTGCACGCGCGGCTGCAGGTTCTGCCAGGCGGGCATGATCACGCGCCCGGTGCGCGAGCGCTCGATCACCACGATCGGCGCCATGGTGGAAAACGGCATCAAGGAGTCCGGCTTCAACGAGGTCGGGCTGCTGTCGCTGTCGTCCGCCGACCATTCCGAGATCGCCGCGGTGGCCAAGGGCCTGGCCGACCGCTACGAAGGCACCAACACCTCGCTCTCGCTGCCCTCGACCAGAGTCGACGCGTTCAACATCGACCTGGCCAACGAGTTCTCCAGGAACGGCAGGCGCTCCGGCCTGACGTTCGCGCCCGAGGGCGGCTCCGAGCGCATGCGCAAGGTGATCAACAAGATGGTCACCGAGGAAGACCTGATCCGCACCGTCACCACGGCCTATTCGCAGGGGTGGCGCCAGGTCAAGCTCTACTTCATGTGCGGGCTGCCGACCGAGCTCGACGAAGACGTGCTCGGCATCGGTGACCTGGCCAAGAAGGTCATCAAAGCCGGCCGGGAGGCCACCGGCAGCCGTGACATCCGCTGCACCGTCTCCATCGGCGGCTTCGTGCCCAAGCCGCACACCCCGTTCCAGTGGGCGTCGCAGGCCGACCACGAGACCGTCGACCGGCGGCTCAAGGCGCTGCGCGACTCGCTCAGGGGCGACAGGGAGTTCGGCCGGGCGATCGGCTTCCGCTATCACGACGGCAAGCCGTCCATCGTGGAGGGGCTGCTCTCGCGGGGCGACCGCAGGGTCGCCGCCGTGATCCGGGCCGTCTGGGAGGACGGCGGCCGTTTCGACGGCTGGAGCGAGCACTTCTCCTACGAGCGCTGGAGATCGGCCGCCGAGCGGACCGGCGTCGACGTCGACTGGTACACCACCCGTGAGCGGGAGGAGAACGAAGTCCTCCCCTGGGACCACCTCGACGCCGGGCTCGACCGCGAGTGGCTGTGGCAGGACTGGCAGGAGGCCGTCAGCGGCACCGAGGTCGAGGACTGCCGGTGGACTCCGTGCTACGACTGCGGGGTCTGCCCGACCATGGGCACGGAAATTCAAATCGGTCCCACAGGGCGAAAACTCCTTCCTCTTACGGTGGTTTAGCGCGCTCAGTGGGCGAGCCGTGCCTCGGCGTACACGTACACGCGTCAGTGCGGCTTATCCTGAGACGAAGGAACTTCTATAAGGGAAGGACAACCAGCTCTGAAACCTGTTCCCGATGGGCCTCCGCCCGCGCCTACGGTGCAGCGCCTGCGTGTGCGTTACGCCAAGCGCGGCCGTCTGCGCTTCACCAGCCACCGCGACATCTCGCGAGCCGTTGAGAGAGCGGTTCGCCGTGCCGGCATTCCGGTGGCTTACAGCGCGGGCTTTTCGCCCCACCCGAAGATCTCCTACGCGGGCGCGGCGCCGACCGGTGTCGCCAGCGAAGCCGAATACCTCGAGATCGGTGTTACCACGCCGAGCGATCCCGGCCAGGTCAGACAGGCCTTGGACGATTCGCTGCCGCCGGGGCTCGATGTGCTCGACGTTGTGGAGGCGGGTCCGGGGGGATTGGCCGACCGCTTGGAGGTCTCCGACTGGGAGGTGCGGCTTCCCGGTGCCGAGCGAGAGCTCGCCGCGGTGGCGGTGGAGAAGTTCCTCGCGGCGGACACCGTGGAGGTCGAGCGCCTCACCAAGAAGGGCCCCCGTCGCTTCGACGCGCGGGAGGCCGTCCTGGGGCTCGTGGTGTCCGAGGGAACAGACAGAACCGCAGCTCAGGTGCTCGGAGGACCGTGTGTCATACTGCGCATGGTTGTTAGGCACATGACGCCTGCCGTTCGACCCGACGATGTGCTCACAGGGCTGCGCCTTGTGGCCGACTTCGCGCCGCCGGTCCCCCCCGAGGTGACCAGGCTGGCGCAGGGGCCGCTCGACGCAGAAACCGGTGCGCTTGCCGACCCGCTCGACCTGGACCGCGATACGACGCGCGGCGGCGAGGCGGGACCGGCGGGTGAGCTCGTTGCCGGTTAGGACGTGCTCTGCGCGAGCGGAGAACGACCGACTGACAGGACTTGGCGCCAGCGCCTCCTCACCGGAGGAGCTGGCGGACAACGAAACACGAGAGCTCCTGCGCGGCGCGGCGACGCGCCCGGGAGCTGACGGGAGAACGCCCGCATGCTCGACAACGAGCCCAACGCCGGGGCCACTGGCCCTGACGGGGAGACAACTGAACAGCCCAAGGTGACCAGGGGTCGCCGCTCCGCCAGCCGCCCGGCGGGTCCCCCGCCGGAGCTGCCCGAGGAGCCGGCGTCCGGTCCTGTGACCGTTCCCGCCGCACAGGCGGCGCCGTCGGTGGCGGAGGTGCAGCCGGTGCAGCGCACCGCCGCGCAGCGTGCCGCCGGCGAGCCTGATCCTGAGGTCCTCGCGGCCGCCTCTGCGGCCGCGCCGGGCATCGCTGGTACCGGTCCTGCCGTTGAGGCTGGAGTTACCGGTGCTGACACGGGTGCCGGTGTTACCGGCGCGAGTGCTGGTACGGGTGTCGTGGCCGAGGGAGAGAGCCCGGCCGAGGCGGCTTTGGCCGGATCCATCGCTGGGTCCCTCGCTGAGGCTGTCGTGGAGGAGAAGCCCAAGAGAGCCACCAGGACGCGGTCCACCGCCACGACGACGCGGCGGCGTACGACGAAGAAGGCCGCCGAGGCCGAGGCCGAGGAGGCGGGAGCGCTCCCCGAGAGCGCGGCGCCCGCCGAGGCCGTCGAGGAGCCGGTGAAGCGGCGCAGGACGCGTAAGAAGGCGGAGCCGGAAGAAGTCGTGGCGCCCGCCGCTGAGGCGCCCGCGCTGCCCGGCGCGGCCGAGAGCGACGAAGCCGCCCGTGAGGTGGCCGGTACGGCGGGTGCCGGTGCGAACGGCGCTGGTACACCAGGTGCTGGTACACCAGGTGCCGGAACATCAGGTGCCGGTACGCCGGGTGCCGGTGGCGAGGCCGCGGAGAGCGGTGACGTCGCGGGCGACGAAGACATTCTGGAGATCCTGCCCGAGGACGAGCCCCTCGACGACGAGCCCGCCGGCGAGGACCTCGACGAGGACGTCGTACGGCCGAGCCTGCTCGCCGACCCCTTCGGGCTGTCCGCGCGCAGGCAGGACGAGCCGGGCACCGCGTTCCAGCGGCCCGCGGCCATCTTCGCGCCGCTGTTCCAGGCCCCGGACGCCAGCCAGGCCAAGCCCGCCACCCGGCGGGCCGAGCCGCCGCAGCCGGTGGCCGAGCCCGTGGAGGCCGAGGAGCCGGTCGACGAGGTCGTGACCGAGGACGAGACGGACACCGACGCCGACGCCGACGCCTCGGACGAGCAGGAGGACGAGGGCGGCAGCCGCCGTCGCCGCCGCCGTCGCGGTGGCCGGGGTCGCGGCAAGACGCGTGAGCGTGACGACGCCGAGGACGGCGAGGACTCCGAGGAGGAGTCCGACGACGAGCAGCCGGACGAGTCGCAGGAAGAGGATTCCTCCTCCTCGCGCCGCCGCCGTCGCCGTAGGCGTCGTGGCGGGGACGAGGGTGCGGAGCCGGCCAGCGACGACCCGCCGAACACGGTGGTGCGCATCCGCGCCCCGCGTTCAGGACGGGCGGCCTCGCTCGACACCGCCACCGACGGCGTGCAGAGCGTGCGCGGCTCCACCAGGCTGGAGGCCAAGAAGCAGCGCCGCCGCGAGGGGCGCGAGCTCGGCCGCCGGCGTCCGCCGATCATCACCGAGTCGGAGTTCCTGGCCCGCCGCGAGTCCGTGGACCGGATGATGGTGGTGCGCAGGCAGGGCGACCGTACGCAGATCGCGGTGCTGGAGGACGGCGTGCTCGTCGAGCACTACGTCAACCGCGAGGCCAGCCAGTCCTACGTCGGCAACGTCTACCTCGGCAAGGTGCAGAACGTGCTGCCGTCGATGGAGGCGGCGTTCGTGGACATCGGCAAGGGCAGGAACGCGGTCCTGTACGCCGGCGAGGTGAACTTCGACACCGCCGGGCTGGAGGGCCAGCCCAAGCGCATCGAGGTCGCGCTGAAGTCCGGGCAGTCGGTGCTGGTGCAGGTCACCAAGGACCCGATCGGGCACAAGGGCGCCCGGCTCACGTCGCAGATCAGCCTGCCGGGACGCTACCTGGTGTACGTCCCCGACGGCTCGATGACCGGGATCAGCCGCAAGCTGCCCGACAAGGAGCGCACCCGGCTCAAGAGCATCCTGAAGAAGGTCATGCCGGAGAACGCCGGTGTGATCGTCCGCACCGCGGCCGAGGGCGCCTCGGAGGACGAGCTGGCCCGTGACGTGGCCCGTCTGTCCGCCCAGTGGGAGAGCATCCGGAAGAAGACCAAGTCGGCCAGCCCGCCCGAGCTGCTGTCCGCCGAGCCCGACCTGACCATCCGGGTCGTGCGCGACGTGTTCAACGAGGACTTCACCTCGCTGGTCGTGCAGGGCGACGACGCCTGGGACACGGTCGACGATTACGTCAAGTACGTCGCTCCGCACCTGGGTGAGCGCCTGTCGAAGTGGGACGGCGAGCAGGGCGACGTGTTCGAGTCGTACCGGATCGACGAGCAGCTCGGCAAGGCGCTGGAGCGCAAGGTCTGGCTGCCGAGCGGCGGTTCGCTGGTGATCGACCGTACCGAGGCGATGACCGTCGTCGACGTCAACACGGGCAAGTTCACCGGGCAGGGCGGCAACCTCGAGGAGACCGTCACCAGGAACAACCTGGAGGCGGCCGAGGAGATCGTGCGCCAGCTCAGGCTGCGGGACATCGGCGGCATCATCGTGATCGACTTCATCGACATGGTGCTGGAGTCGAACCGCGACCTGGTGCTGCGGCGGCTGCTGGAGTGCCTGGCCCGCGACAGGACCAAGCACCAGGTGGCCGAGGTGACCTCGCTGGGCCTGGTGCAGATGACGCGTAAGCGGGTCGGCCAGGGGCTCCTGGAGGCGTTCTCGACGCCCTGCGACTGCTGCAACGGGCGTGGTCTGCTCGTCTCCACCGAGCCGGTGGAGACGAAGCCTGAGCCGCGTGGCACGCAGGGGAAGATGGCCGTGGAGAAGGCCGTCTCGGACAAGGTTTCCGCGGCGAAGGACTCCGCCAGCCGTGATACCGTGACCGGTGCGCTTGAAGACGTCCCGGCTGAGGACGACCAGGCGAGTCAGACTTCCGGCAGAGGGCGGAGACGCTCTCGCCGAGCCAAGTCCGCCGAGTAGTGCTCGGCTGGCTTCCGACGATCCGTCCGGTTCGCCTAGGGGCCCGTTAATCCGGTACCCTGGTGAATCGGTGCGTCAGGTGACGTGCCCTGTTGGCGCGCTTACTCGGTTCGTCGGTTCATGAGACAGGCCGAATGATAGGCGCAGCATTCGGAGTCAGCGGCCGTCCCTTCACGGGGTGGCCGAGGATCGCAACAGTGAGTCAGTAGAAGGGTTCCGCGGTGTACGCGATCGTTCGTTGCGGCGGCAGGCAGCAGAAGGTCTCCGTCGGTGACGTCCTCGAAGTGGACAAGGTCGCCGGCGAGGTCGGCTCTTCGGTTTCGCTGCCGACGGTGCTCGTCGTCAACGACGGCGATGTGACCACGGAGGCGGGCAAGTTCATGGTCAGCGCCGAGATTCTCGGCGAGACCAAGGGCCCGAAGATCCGGATTCTCAAGTACAAGAACAAGACCGGTTACAAGAAGCGCCAGGGTCACCGCCAGCGGTACACCCAGGTGAAGATCACCGGTATCGACCAGGCCTGATCGGGAGTTAGAGAGATGGCACACAAGAAGGGCGCGTCGTCCACTCGGAACGGCCGCGACTCCAACGCTCAGCGCCTGGGCGTCAAGCGCTTCGGCGGCCAGCTGGTCAACGCGGGCGAGATCATCGTCCGTCAGCGTGGCACCCACTTCCACCCCGGCGACAACGTGGGCCGCGGCGGCGATGACACGCTGTTCGCGCTGGCGGCCGGCCATGTGCAGTTCGGTGTCAAGCGCGGCCGCAAGGCCGTGAGCATCGTTCCTGTCGCGGAGTAGTTTCTCCTCGAGTTTGTCGCTGTTGCCAAGGGGTGGATCGATTGATCGTCGATCCACCCCTTGGCGTTTCCTGGGACCGGTTCTCGCGCAGGCGGGGTAGGCCTCAGGTGCTGGAATGAGATGCCCCTGGTGGGGCGATGGAGGGGTACGGAATGCCGGACTTTGTGGACCAGGTGGTCCTTCATATCAGGGCCGGTGACGGGGGGAACGGGTGCGCCTCCATCCACCGGGAGAAGTTCAAGCCGCTGGGCGGCCCCGACGGGGGGAACGGCGGGCGGGGCGGCGCCGTCGTGCTGGAGGTCGATCCGAACACCGCGACGCTGCTCGACTACCACCGGCGGCCGCATCGCAACGCCGAGAACGGCAAGCAGGGGCAGGGCTCCAACCGTGACGGCGCCAACGGGGGTGACGTGATTCTGCCCGTGCCCAACGGGACCGTGGTGAAGAACGCCGCCACCGGCGAGGTCCTGGTCGACCTCGTGGGAGCCGGTACGCGCTACGTGATCGCCGAGGGCGGCCACGGCGGGCTCGGGAACGCCGCCCTGGCCAGCACCAAGCGCAAGGCGCCCGGGTTCGCGCTGCTGGGGGAGCCGGGCGACGGGCTGGACGTCATGCTGGAGCTCAAGAGCGTCGCGGATGTGGCGCTGGTCGGGTTCCCCAGTGCGGGCAAGTCCTCGCTGATCGCCGCTCTGAGCGCGGCCAAGCCGAAGATCGCGGACTATCCGTTCACCACCTTGATCCCGAACCTGGGCGTGGTGACGGCGGGCGACAACGTGTTCACCGCCGCCGATGTGCCCGGGCTGATCCCCGGGGCGTCCGAGGGCAAGGGGCTCGGGCACGAGTTCCTGCGGCACGTCGAGCGCTGCGACATGCTCGTCCACGTCATCGACTGCGCCACCATGGAGCCGGGGCGCGATCCGATCACCGACTACGAGGTGATCGAGGCGGAGCTGCGGGCGTACGGGAAGCTTGAGGACCGGCCGCGGATGGTCGTGCTGAACAAGGCGGACGTGCCCGACGCCAGGGAGCTGGCCGAGATGGTCACGCCCGAGTTCGAGGCCCGGGGGCTGCAGGTGTTCACGATCTCGGCGGCCACGCATGACGGGTTGCGCGAGCTCACGTACGCGATGGGCGAGTGGGTCGCGGCGGCGCGGGCGAACAAGCCGGTCGAGGAGCCCACGCGGCTGGTGCTCAGGCCCAAGCAGCTCGGCGACACCGGGTTCCGGGTGCGGCGGGTCAACGACGCCCTGTTCCAGATCACCGGGGAGAAGCCCGAGCGGTGGATCAGGCAGACGGACTTCACCAACGACGAGGCCGTGGGCTACCTGGCCGACCGGCTGGAGCGGCTGGGGGTCGAGGCGGAGCTGGCCAAGGCGGGCGCCACGGCCGGCGCCGAGGTGGTCATCGGGCCGATGGAGGGTGGCTACATCTTCGACTGGCAGCCCACGCTCAGCGCCGAGTCCGTGCGGCAGGGGCCGAGAGGGTCCGACAGCCGCCTGGATTGACCGCGTGGAGGTCTTGGTCAGGGGCGGAGCGTGGCTTCCGCGCCGCCGTCGGCGTACAGGATCTGGCCGGTCATGAACGAGTTCTCCGGACCGGCCGTCCACGCCAGCAGCGCGGCGATCGCGGCCACCGGGCCCGGGAAGCCCAGCGGCTGCGGCATCGCGGCCGACACGAGGGCCCGCGTGGCCGCGTCGTCCAGGAACGCCTTGTGCGCGGTCTCCGTGTCCACCACGCCCGGTGCGACCGCGTTGAGCGGGATGCCGGCCTTGGCCCAGCCCGGGGTGAGGGCCGCGCGGCGGAGCCAGCGGTTGAGCGCGAGCTTGCTCGACGGGTAGACGACGCGGCCCAGGCCGGCCTCGACGGCCCCCGTGGCGGCGGTCGCGGCGGCCTCCTCGTCCATGGACAGGCAGGCGTCGACGACGTGCTCGTCGGCGGCCACGATGGCGCTCAGCGACGACACCGCGACCGCCCTGGGCCGGTCGGCCGCCGCCAGGAGCGGGCGCAGGCCCTCCAGGGTCGCGATCGTGCCGAAGAAGTTCAGGCGCACGGTCCGCGGCGACGGGGCGGCGATCCCGGCCACGGCGATCAGGCCGTCGATGACGCCGCCGGTGCGCCTCGTGACCTCCGAGACCAGGAGCTCGCGGCCCGCCGGGGTGGTCAGGTCGGCGGTCACGTCGGCGTCGCGTACGTCGCATTGGACCACTCTGGCTCCCGCCGCGCTCAGATGGTCCGCGGTGGCCGCGCCGATGCCCGAGGCTGCGCCGGTGACCACGTAGGTGCGTTCTTCATGTCCCATGGCTAAATGACTACACTTAATGAATCGATGCAGTCAATGTAGTAATCTGGCGGCGTGAGCGAGGGACTGCGGGAGCGTAAGAAGCGCCGGACGCGCGAGGCGCTGGTCGCGGCGGCGGTGGAGCTGTTCCAGCGGCAGGGGTACGAAGCCACCACCGTCGCGCAGATCGCGGCCGCCGCGGACGTGTCGACCAGGACGTTCTTCCTGCATTTCGGCACCAAGGAGGACGTCGTCCTGGCCAACGCCGACGCCAGGATCGAGCAGGGCGTGCGGATCGTCGAGGAGCGCGAGGCGGGCGAGACGCTGCCCGACGTGCTGGCCAGGGTGATCGAGCACACCATCGGTGACGTGAGCGGCTCTGACCTGGTCACCGGGCTGGCCGACGTACGGGTCAGGCTGGCCCTGACGGTGCCGGAGTTGCAGGCGTGGCTGATGCGGCGGCTGTTGTTCGCGCAGGAGCGCATCGTCGAGGCGCTGTGCGGGAGCTACCCGGAGGAGCGGGACGTCGTGGACGTCGCCGCGCTGGTCGGAGGCATGATGGGAGCCGTGACGTCGGCCGCCGCGTACGCGCTGCGGCGGGGCGATCCGCCCGCGGAGGTCGCGGCGGCCATGCGCAGGGCCGCCGCCACGGCGGCCGCCATGGGAGCGGCCTTTGAAGGGGGTGTGAGGGGGCCGAAGCGGGGTGCGGACCTCGGATAGGCTTCGAGGGTGCGGGATCAGATCAGCTCAGCGTCGAAGGTCGTCGTCAAGGTCGGCTCCTCCTCGCTCACCACCCCTCAGGGCATGATCGACGTAGACCGAGTGGACGCCCTGGTCGATGTGCTGGCGGCGCGCCGCCGCGCCGGGACGCAGATCATCCTGGTCTCCTCGGGAGCGATCGCGGCGGGCCTCGGCCCGCTGGGGCTGACCGCGCGACCGCGCGACCTCGCCACCCAGCAGGCGGCCGCGTCCGTCGGGCAGGGCGTGCTCGTCGCCCGTTACACCTCCTCCTTCGCCCGCTACTCCCTGCGCGTCGGCCAGGTGCTGCTCACCGCCGACGACATGATGCGCCGCGCGCACCACGCCAACGCCCAGCGCACCCTGGCCAGGCTGCTGGAGCTGGGCATCGTGCCGATCGTCAACGAGAACGACACGGTGGCCACCGACGAGATCCGCTTCGGCGACAACGACCGGCTGGCCGCGCTGGTGGCGCACCTGATCCACGCCGACGCGCTGGTGCTGCTGTCGGACGTGGACGCCCTCTACGACGGCCCGCCGAGCCGCAGCGGCTCCCGGCGCCTGGCGGAGATCCGCGGCGCCGAGGACCTGGTCGGGGTCGAGCTGGGCAAGAACGGCGCGTCGGTCGGCACCGGCGGCATGGTGACCAAGGTCCAGGCGGCCAGGATCGCCACCGGGGCGGGAGTGCCGGTTGTGCTCACCGCCGCCGCTCACGCGGCCCAGGCGCTCAGCGGAGCCGACGTGGGCACCTTCTTCCACCCCGGGGGCCGCCATCCCGGCACGCGCCTGCTCTGGCTCGCGCACGCCACCACCGGGCGCGGCCTGCTGCATCTGGACCAGGGGGCGGTCGAGGCCATCGTGGGGCGGCGCAAGTCGCTGCTGCCCGCGGGGGTGACGTCCGTGGAGGGCGAGTTCGCCGCGGGCGACCCGGTGGACCTGTGCGGGCCGCAGGGGCTCGTGGTGGCCCGCGGCCTGGTGAACTTCGACGCCGGCGAGATTCCCGGCCTGCTCGGGCGCTCCACCAAGGAGCTGGCGAGCGCGCTGGGTCCGGAATATGAACGCGAGCTGATCCATCGCGACGACATCGTCATACTGGAAGCTCACCACTAGACGTCCCCCCGGCGTGGGGAAGGACGGGGCTCGCGCAGCCCGCAGCACCGAACCGGAGCAGATGCCATGAGTACAGAGTTCCTGAAGGTCGCCCGCGCGGCACGAGAGGCCGCCGCCGAGCTGGCCCCGCTGCCGCGGGCGCCGAAGGACCGGGCACTGCGGGCCGTCGCCGACGCCCTGGTCGCGCACGCGGCCGAGATCGTCGAGGCCAACGCCAAGGACGTCGAGCAGGCCAGGGCCCAGGGCACCGCCGAGGCGATGATCGACCGGCTGCGGCTCGACGAGGCCAGGATCGCCGCCATCGCCGAGGCCGTGCGCCAGGTGGCCGACCTGCCCGACCCGGTCGGCGAGGTCGTACGCGGGAGCACGCTGCCCAACGGGCTGGAGCTGCGCCAGCTCAGGGTGCCGCTGGGCGTGATCGGCATCATCTACGAAGGCCGCCCCAACGTCACCGTCGACGCCGCCGCGCTCTGCCTCAAGAGCGGCAACGCGGTGCTGCTCAGGGGCTCGTCGAGCGCCTACTCCTCCAACACGGCCCTGGTGCGGGTGATGCAGGAGGCGCTGGAGGGCACCGAGGTGCCGGCGGGGGCCGTCCAGCTCGTGCCCGGCCAGACCCGCGACTCGGTCAAGGAGCTCATGCGGGCTCGCGGGCTCGTCGACGTGCTGATCCCGCGCGGCGGCGCGTCGCTGATCAACTCGGTCGTCGAGGAGTCGACGGTGCCGGTGATCGAGACCGGCGTCGGAAACTGCCACGTCTACGTCGACGCCGCGGCCGACCCGGACCTGGCCGTGCAGATCGTGGTCAACGCCAAGGCGCAGCGGCCGTCGGTGTGCAACGCGGCCGAGACGTTCCTGGTGCACGCGGACGTGGCCGACGAGTTCGTGCCGAAGGCGCTGCGGGCGCTGGCCGAGGCGGGCGTGACGGTGCACGGCGACGCGCGGATCGCCGGTTACGGCGAGGTCGTGCCGGCCACCGAGGACGACTTCTACGCCGAATACCTCTCGCTCGACATCGCCGCAGCGGTCGTCGGCTCGCTGGAGGAGGCGGTGGCGCACATCAGGCGCTACGGCTCCGGCCACACCGACGCCATCGTCACCAGGTCCCAGGGGGCCGCTCGCAGGTTCGTCTCGCTGGTCGACTCGGCGGCCGTGGCGGTCAACGCCTCGACCAGGTTCACCGACGGCGGCGAGTTCGGCTTCGGGGCGGAGATCGGCATCTCCACGCAGAAGCTGCACTCCCGCGGGCCGATGGGGCTGCCCGAGCTGACCTCCACCAAGTGGGTCTATACGGGGGAGGGGCATTTGCGCACGTCAGAGGGTACGGTGGTGGCCGGTTAATCGGCGTGTCGGCCTGACCGGCGCCATGCGTCGTGGTTTGACTGGGAGGCATGGAAATTGTCATCGCCCTTGCCTTCTCGGCCGCGGTGCTGTTCGGCGCCGACAGGCTCCTGCTCTGGCTGGAGAGCCGGGGTCACGTCAACTGGCGCAGGAAGGGCCGCAAGCAGTTGTCCGAAGAACCTGCCACCGGGCTCGACAGCATGCTCTCCGACCACACACGCCGATAAACCTTCGGCGTGCCGCAAGCGTCGACTCGCGTCCCGGCGCTAGGGTTGTGTCCCTTATGGGCATGCCCGGCGGGGAGGGACGGTGAGCAAGCTCGGCAAAGTGGGGCCGTACACCCTCGTCGAGCGGCTCGGCCGAGGCGGGATGGGCGAGGTATACCTCGCATACATCCGGCGAAATGAGCATGTCGCGCTCAAGGTCCTGCATGACCTGGCTGAAGATGAGATGTCCAGGATCCGGCTGGAGCGCGAGGTTCGCGCGCTGCGCCGGGTCGAGAGCCCGTACGTGGCCAAGGTGCTCGACGCCGACCTGAGCTGTGCGCGGCCCTATCTGGTCATGGAGCACATCGAGGGCGCCACGCTGCTCGATCGCGTACGCCAGAACGGCCCGCTCGACGTCTCCGATCTCGTCGGCCTGGCCCAGGGCATCGCCGCCGCGCTGGCGATCATCCACGCGGCCGGGGTCGTGCACCGCGACCTCAAGCCGGGCAACATCATCATGGGCACCGAGGGGCCCGTGCTCATCGACTTCGGCATCGCGCAGGTGCTGGACGCGACGCGGCTCACCATGACGGGCACGTTCCTCGGCACGCCCGGCTACACGGCGCCGGAGATCTTCGCCGACGAGCACGTCGACTCGCCCGCCGACGTGCACGCCTGGGCGGCCACGGTGGCGTTCGCGGCGACGGGCCGGCCGACGTTCGGGCGCGGCACGGCCGAGGCGCAGATGTACGCGGTGCTGAACGGGCAGGCCGACCTCAAGGGCGTGCCCGTGGAGCTGCTGCCGCTGGTCCGCGCCGCGCTCAACAGGGAGCCCGGCAAGCGGCCCACCGCGGCGTTGCTGGCGGATCGGCTGTCCAGGCTGGTCAAGGCCACCAGCCCACCTGAGCCCGAGCCCGCCGCCGGGCGCACCGCCACGGCGGTTGAGGAGGGCAAGGGGACGGCGGTGCGCAGCCGTACCGCCGAGGAGTCCGCCAGAGGCGAGCCCAAGGGGGCGCGCGGCCGGTCGGGCAGCACGAACCCCGACGGGAAGGTGCCCGCGCCGCGTTCGCGGGCCAACACCGACCCCAAGGCGGGCGCCGCGCGGGGCAAGGTGCCCGCGCCGCGTCAGCGGACGGCCGCGGACGGCAAGGCCGCCGCGGCACGTCAGCGGTCGACCCCCGAGGGCAAGGCCGCCGCGGCCCGCCAGCGGGCGCCTGCCGAGGGCAAGGGCGCCACAGCGCGCGCCAAGGTGACCGCGCCGCGCTCGCGCGCGACCGCGGCCGTCAGGAGCAGGACGACGACCGGCCCGCACGACAGGCGGCGGGCCGGGCTGAGAGCCGAGTCGGCCACCACGCTGCCCGCGGGCAACGGCGCGCTGCTCATGCTCGCCGTGCTGGCCGTGCCGTGCGTGGTGGTCTCGGTGATCTGGCCGATCGCCTCCATCGCCATCACGACCGTGTTCGTGGTGCTGACCAGGACGCTCTGGATGAGTCACTGGCTGGTCAGGAGGCGCAGCGCGCGGCGTACCCGGATGGCGCTACGCGTGCTGCTCTTCCCGCTCGCCCTCACCGGCGCGGCGGCGACCGCCGTCATCTGGCCGGGCGTGCCCGTCGCGGTGGCGTCGGGCGGCGCGCTCTGGGTGACCGGCGGCGGTCAGATCGACGCCGACTGGTGGCAGCAGCCCGCGCCCGTGACGGTGGCGGGCGTGGTGTTCGGGATGCTGTGCGGTGGCATCACCGGGCGCGAGATCGAGCGGATCGGCCATCGCCTGCCCGATCTGCGCAGGGAAGGGCTGCGCGCACTGGCCGTGCTGGGCGGTTTCGTCGCCCTGTGCGCGGCCGCGGTGCGCGCGATCGCCCTGTTGCTCTGAGCCGTCGCCCTGAGCTGTCTCCCGAGGTGTCGTCCGTGGTCCGCTGGTTATGCAGCCGATCTCTCCGTTCGGCCGCCCGCGACCGATCACACTGATCGAGCGCGCGTTGCGGAGCCGGTCAGCCCAGCCGGTCAGCCCTGTCCGCCGTCGCGGCGGGAGAAGCGGTTGAAGATGCGCTCGCCCGCGTTGACCGCGCCCTCGGCCACGTCGCGCAGCACGCCGATGAACGGGTCCTGCGACTGCGACCAGGACGCGCGGTAGGACTCGGCCGCCGCCTTGATCTCGTCGGTCACTCTCGCGTTGGGGTCGTCCTCCCGGCGCGGGTAGTCGCCGCCGATGATCCGCTCGTATTCGCCGCTGCGCTGCCACTTGTCCAGCTCGGCCACGCGCACCACGGCGAACGGGTGGGTGGTGCCGAGCAGGTTGAGGACCTTGAGGAAGCCGTCGCGAAGGTCGCCCGCGGTGTCGTATTCCTGGTACTGCTCCAGGAACGCCTCGATGTTCATCTCGTGGGTGTAGTCGCCGCCGGCGAGCTTCATCAGCGCGCGCTTGGCCGCCTCGGGGTTCTGGCCCGTGAGCATGCCGCCGCGGTCGGAGGACAGCTCGGACTTGCGGTACCACTCCTCCAGGCCGGCGACGATCGCGCGCAGGCCGATGTAGCCGAGCGGGATCCAGGCGACGCGGGTGGCGAGGCGGGTGAGGATGTCGAGCATCGTCCGGTAGACCGCGTGCCCCGACAGGATGTGGGAGGTCTCGTGGCCGATGACGAAGCGCTGCTCCTCCTCGTTCATGAGGTTGAGCAGACCGGTGGTCACGACGATGAAGGGGTCGTCGAAGCCGATGGCCTTGGCCTGGACCTGCGGGTCCTGCTGGACGTAGATCTCCGGGATCCGGTGCAGGTCGAGGGTGTAGGCGGCGTCGCGGCCCATGTCGTAGAGGGAGCGGAACTGGGTCTCGCTCACGCGCACGGCCGACGCGAGGTACATCAGGCGCAGCCGTCGCTCGCTGATGAGGCCGGACATCTGCTTGAGAACCGTGTCGAACCCACTCAACTTACGCAGAGCGACCAGGGCGGACCGGTCTGCGGGGTGTTCGTAGGCTCGGGACGAGATGCCGGGCAGTTGGACGCGGTTGCGGTCCGGGGTGGTCGTCATGCCCGGCATGCTACGTCCGCAACGGAAGTGATGCGCGGTCATCACGCAGGGGGGTGCCATCATGTTGTGGTGGGGCGTCCGCGTAAGGTCCGATTCATGATGAACGCGCCTGGTGTGCAGGGGATGCGGCGAGTGGGGGTGATGGGTGGGACCTTCGATCCCATCCACCACGGCCACCTCGTCGCCGCCAGCGAGGTGGCTCACCACTTCGATCTCGACGAGGTCGTATTCGTGCCGACCGGACGGCCGTACCAGAAGTCCGGGCGAGAGGTCTCCGCGGCCGAGGACCGTTACCTGATGACGGTCATCGCGACCGCCTCCAACCCGAGGTTCTCCGTGAGCCGGGTGGATGTGGATCGTCCCGGGCCGACGTTCACCATCGATACTTTGCGCGATATTTCAGAGATTTACGGTCCTGAGGTTGACCTGTTCTTCATCACGGGTGCCGACGCGCTCGGCGCGATTCTCGGCTGGCAGGACGCCGAGGAGCTGTTCGAGCTGGCGCATTTCGTCGGCTGTACGCGTCCTGGGCACACGCTGCACGATCCCGGGCTGCCTGAGGGGCGGGTGACGTTGCTGGAAATTCCCGCACTCGCCATCTCATCGTCGGAATGCCGCCAGCGAGTGGCCAAGGGTGAGCCGATTTGGTATCTGGTGCCCGACGGGATCGTCCAGTACATCGGCAAACGGGGCCTGTATCACGCTGAGGGCTGAAGAACTCCTCTGATGTCGGCGGCGCGGCAGCAGAAGTCGTGCCGTACGTGAGGGGTTTCGGCCTGGAAGGGTACCCTCAATATATGGGCATGCTGCCGACACAGGAGGACAGACCCGCATCGTGACCGCATCTGACAGAGCCGTCCAGCTCGTGCGCATTGCCGCGGAGGCCGCGGCCGACAAGCTGGCCGATGACATCCTGGCCTACGACGTGAGCGAGCAGCTCGTCATCACTGACGCCTTCCTGCTCTGCTCCGCCACCAACGACCGGCAGGTCCGCGCCATCGTCGACGAGATCGAAGACCGGCTGCGCACCGAGGCCGACGCCAAGCCCGTGCGCCGCGAGGGCGAGCGCGAGGGCCGCTGGATCCTGCTCGACTACATCGACATCGTCGTGCACGTCCAGCATGAGGAAGACCGTACGTTCTACGCCCTCGAGCGCCTGTGGAAGGACTGCCCGGCCATCTCGCTGCCCGAGAGTGTCATGCAGGCCAACCTGCAGAGGGCGCGCACTTGAGTAAGAGGATCGTCTGCCTCCGCCACGGGCAGACTTTGTGGAACGTGGAGCAGCGCTTCCAGGGGCACTCCGACATCCCCCTCGACGAGACCGGTGTCGCCCAGGCCGCCAGGGCCGCCTCCCTGCTGGCTTCGCTGCGGCCCACGCTCATCGTCTCCTCCGACCTCCAGCGGGCCAATGACACCGCGCTGGCGCTCGGGCGCGTCGTGGGGCTCGACGTGGCGGTCGACAAGGATCTGCGCGAGCGCGGCGGCGGGCAGTGGGAAGGGCTGACCCGCGAGGAGATCCACGCGCGCTGGCCCGAGGAATACGCGGCCTGGGAGGCGCCCGACGGTGAGCCGGTCGCCGACGTGGCACTCAGGGTGGCGGCGTCCATGCGCCGCTGGGCGGCCCGCCTCGGCGACGACGGCCTGCTGGTCGTGGCCTCGCACGGTGCCGCGCTGCGGCTCGGCATCTGCGAGTTGCTCGGCCTGCCGGAGCAGCTGTGGCCGGCTTTGGGCGGGCTGGGCAACTGCTCCTGGTCCGTGCTGCAGGAAGGGCGCAGGGGGTGGCGGCTGCTGGAGCACAACGCCGGCACGCTCCCCGAGCCCGTCAACAGCGACGACAGGCCCGAATCCGAGGTTTGACGCAGGTCGTACGGCTCGGGGGCCGTACGACTGATGGCCCGGCGCCCTGGGGCCGGCTTGATTAGGCGAATGGGCGCGAATGGCTATATGCTCTCGGAGCGCCGCAACGGGTGGACTCGGAGCGGTGACCAGGGGCTATGGCGCAGTTGGTAGCGCGCCTCCATGGCATGGAGGAGGTCTGGGGTTCGAATCCCCATAGCTCCACCCCTTTACGAAAAGGCCGCTTCCGTGATCGGAAGCGGCCTTTTTCAGCTCGTGGGCGTCTGGGCGTCTGGGCGGGGCGTCTGGGCGTCGCCTTCCAGCTCTTGGGTGTCAGCCGAGGTCGCCGTTGTTCTGCCGCCAGCGCTCGCGGTGCCGGTCGGCGGCGCGCGCGGCCAGCGCGGCGGCCTGGGCGGGCACCGGCTCGTCCGCCCAGGCGTCGAGCCGGCGGGCCATGCCATCGACGAAGGTCACGCCGTGCTCCGTCAGCCGGCCGCTGTCCAGCAGGGTGCCCGTGACCAGGCGGGCCGCCGAGCGCCAGCGGGCGAACTCCGCGCTCGCCCGGATCTCGCTCTCGCCCGTCTCGTGCCGTCGCTGGCGGCGCCAGAAGTCGGTCACGCCGAGGTAGGCGTACGAGCCCTGGAGCAGGCCGCCGGCCGGGCGCGGGTCCTCGCGCCACGGCGCGTAGTAGCGGGAGCCGTCGTCGGGCCGGGTCAGGGTGACGATGTCCAGCAGCGCGGAGAGCTTGGCGTGCTGGGCCTCGTGGGTGAGCGTCTCCGCCAGCGTGCGCGGGTCGGGCGGGGTGGACAGGGCGATGCACCCGTACGCGTCGCGCGAGGTGGCGCTGGCCGCCCCCACCGCCGGGTCGTCGAGGGGCGTCAGGACCGTGATCGCGGCGGAGACCTCGTCGGCGACCGGCGCGTGGTGGCTGACCAGGAGCTCCCACGACTGTTCGAGCACGCGGCGCCAGTGGTCGGCCTGTGCGCTGGTCAGGCGGTCGCGCAGGTCGCTGGAGCCCGGCATCCGGTGCGGGTCGAGGTCGTCGATGAGCAGGTCGAGCCGTTTGCCCGCGGACTCGGCGGTGAGCGCGCGCAGGCCCTGCCAGCCGGGGACGCCGTCGCGGATCTCGACCACGATGCCGCCGGCGCTCACCTCCGCGCCCTCGGGCCAGCAGTGCACGGTGGCCATGGTCACGCCGTCGGGGAAGCTGACCTGGCCCAGGGAGGGCAGCGTGGCCTTGCCACCGACGACGGGGACGTCGACCTCGCAGGTCGTACGGGCGCGGATCGCCACCGCCGCGGCGAGCGCGGCCAGTTGCTCGGGGCACTGGCGCGTCCTGATGGTGTGACGGGCCCACGCGCCCACGGACGGGTGCTGCAGGACCCGGTCGACCGCCTCCGGATACTGCGACTGGAGGGTGGCGAGCAGGTCGTAGGCGCGGCGCGTCTGCGCCCAGCGGGCGTGGCCCGCCGCCCGCGCCACGTCCAGCACACCCCTGATGAGCAGCAGGTGCTTGCTGTATTGGGCGGCGCTGAGCCGCCGCATCGCGCTGCCGCCTCCGCCGCCGCTCGCGAGCGCGTCGAACGCGTCCGCGGGGATCCGGTGCTCGGTGAGGTTCATCGGAGTTCCTTTGTACGGGCTGAGACGTCGGCCTCGACCCTGCGCCGGACGTGCTGGATCAGCCCGAGCAGGTCGGCACAGTAGACGGAGGGATTGCGGAAGCCGCTGCCGGCTTCGTAGCGGTGCGCGAAGAGGCCGCCGCCGCAGACCCGGCCGACCTCGCAGGCGGCGCACTTCGGCGCGAGGGCGCGGCGGCCGATCTGGCGGGCGGCGGTGCCGGGCAGGAGCAGCAGGTCGTCGAAGGCGTCATGGGAGACGTGCAGACCGGTGTGGCCGGCGCCCTCGAACGCGGACTTGAGCAGGTCGGACTGCTCGATCTCGCCGTCGGTCTCGATCACGATCATGGCCGCGGGGGACAGGCCGATCTGCTCGGTCGCCGAGTGGCCGCCGAGGAGCAGGTGGATGATCTCGTCGAACAGCCGGACGCGGGTGGGAAGGGACGGAGTGGCGTACCACTGCTCGAACACGGTCGTCAGCCAGCCCGCGTAGGGGGTGGCCGGCGCGCCGGGCGTCCTGCCCGGCGGCGGCTCGCTCCAGTTGCCGTGGGGGAGGAGGAAGTCGATCGCCGGCGGGTCGAAGGCGAGCAGCGCCTCGTAGGTGGCGAGGGGGTCGTTGCGCAGGTCGACGGTGCACAGCAGGCCGCGGAACAGGTGGCGGAAGCGCGGCGCGGTCAGGCGTTCGAGCGCGGCGGCGACCTTGTGGTGGCTGCCGCGGCCGTCGGCGGTGCGGCGGGAGCGGTCGTGCTCGGCCGGACCGCCGTCCAGGCTCACCCCGACGCCGATCTCGAGCTCGTCGAACAGGCGGAGGAAGCGGTCGTCGAGGAGGACGGCGTTCGTCTGCAGGCTGACCTCGACGCGGGCGGGGACGGCGGCTCTGAGGGTGGTCACGACGTCACGGATCTCGTCTGGCCCGGCGAGGAGGGGCTCGCCGCCGTGCAGGATCACGTGGACGGCGTCGAGATCATGTGCTGCGGCGTGGTCGGCAATCCTTTTTGTGGTGGCTTCGACCGTTTCGCGCGACATACGTTTGGGGCGGAATCGCCAGCTTTGGTCGGCCATTTCGTACATATAGCAATACGTGCAGGCCAAATCGCAGCGGCTGTGCACCTTGAGAATGAACTGGTTGAAGGGGGTCGGCCGCCAGCCGCCGGCCAGCAATGCGCCGACATCCAGTGTCGCTGGCCACTCGGACACCTCGGATCAGCCTCCACGCTGAGACTTGCGAGAGGCCAAGCATATGACGTCACTCGGGTAGTCGAAGCATTTCGTTCGCCTGTTCGACCGCCTCTTCCGGGAGCTGGCCGAAGACCGCGTTGACGACGGCCGCGGCGGCTTGCGGGGTGCCCGCTCGGCTGAATGCCTCCGCCAATGCCATTTGTGCGGCAATGTCATTTGGTGCGAGAGTCACCGCGGTGTTGATCTGCTCGATCGCCCGGGTGATGTCGCCGTTCGCCAGATACCAGCGCCCGTCGATGGTCAGCGCCCTGGCCACCCCGTCGAACCGGCCCCGCTCCGCGTAGAGCGCCGCCGCCTCGTCGCAGTAGCGGCGCACCGCCTTGACGTCGCCTCGCGCGAACGCCGCCTCGGCGTAGATCTCGGCGACCTCCGCGCGCACCCCCGTGTCGTCGGGATCGGCCGCGCGCCACGCCTCGTCGGCGAGCTGACCGGCCAGCGGCCAGTTCCGCTGCGCACGGGCGACGCGGGCGGCGTCCAGGTACGTGTCGGGCGAGCCGCGGTGCGACACCGGGCCGATGAGCCGGTCGTGGGCCAGCTCGTACCAGCGGCTGCCCATGCGGTGCTCGCCGCGCAGCACGTGCCGGTCCTCCAGCGCGCGGGCCACGCCGTTGGGCATTCCCTTGGTCTTCTCCAGCCCTTCGTACGCGGTGTTGCGGGTGCCGTGGTCGGTGATGAACGTGCGGCGCAGCCACAGCAGGATCTCACCGGCCGGAATGCCGAACTCGGCGGCCACCCGCGTGACCGCCCGCTTGCAGAACTCGAACAGGAACTCCTCGACCTTCGCGTACGCCCGCACATGGTCCTCGTCGATCACCGTCACCTCGCCGGGCAGCGAGTCCCACAGCGCCGAGCAGACCACCTGGAGCTGGACCGGCTCGACCGTGTCGAGGTGGTAGAGGGAGACGTCGCCCGAGGCCTCGGTGACGGGAGCCGAGCGCAGCTCGTCGAGCAGGAGCGTGGTGGCGGCGCGGGTGATCGTTCGGCTGGTGTGCGCCAGCGGCTTCTCCACGGCGTCGGTCGCGGCCTGCGGAGCCAGCGGCTGCAGGTGGAAACGGGCGCGCGAGCCCTGCCCGAACGGCCGCTCATAGGGCAGCACCAGGAAGAGGAACTCCTCGCGCAGCGACAGCAGCAGGTGCAGGCACGCGTGGTCGTGCATGGCGCGGACGAGCTGGCCGACGAAGTCCTTGCGGTCGCGCTCGTGCGCCAGATCGCTGTGGAACATCGCCTCCGCCTGATCGATGGCGGCCAGCACGGGCAGCGGGTCGCCGTACTCGTCCTTGCGGTCGGGCCGTGCGGCCAGGAAATCCGTGATGGAGGTGCCGGCCAGCGCGCTCGGCCCGGCGTCGGGGGCCCAGGCGGACAGCAGCGCCATGACGTACGGGTTGCCGCCCTCGATCGGCGCGTGCGGCGAGATCCTGACCACCGGCAGCACGTCGGCCTGCATGGCGTCGATCCTGGGCAGGACGCCCGCGTTCAGCAGCGAGGTCTTGCCGACGCCGGACGCGCCGTAGAGGACCGTCAGCCCGGCGGCCCGCCACAGCGTGGCGATCTCCCGCGACTCCAGGTCCCTGCCGTGGAACAGGGGACGGTCGTCGCGGCCGTACGGACGCAGCCCGACATACGGCCGGTCGGTCGGATCGGTCGCGGTCATTGTGGCGTCCTCGCATTCCGGTCGAGCAGCTCCCCGAAGAACTCCGCCGTGGTGCCGACGTAGATCGATATTTTCAGGTCCTCGTAATAGTTCTTCAGATAATCACGGGCCAGGTGCTCCGCGTTGTCCAATGCCGAATCCAGCCTGGGCAGGAGCTGGACGCTGACGTGGCGGCGTCTGCGGGTGGACGCGATGGATCTGATCAAACCGCGGAAAAGGACCCGGAAGTTCCAGTCCTGGAGGCTGTAACCGACGAAGAGCAGCGGGCTGGAGGTCATGGCCTCCAGGACCGGATAGGGAATCGGCAGGAGCCGGCGGCCGTTCTGATCGCCCACGTCGCGGAGATTGAGGAGATAGGTCACGTAATCGTCTTCGGTCAGCACCAGGGAGGCCGGGTCGTCCCACTTGCCGTGCAGGTGATAGATCAGCGGGTGGTCCTGATCGGGGTCCAGCACCGGGTCGCTCTCCGAGGGGTCCCACCAGGTGGAGGTGCACACGTTCGGGGTGCGCGGGCCCGAGCGGCAGCGCTGCAGGGCCTGGAACATGAAGTTGTCGTAGTTCGTCGTGATGAACGTTGTGATGGGGAATTCCGACAGGACGGTGTGCGGGTCGAGGGGGTCGAAGGCGGCCTTCGCGCACTCTTTCAGGTAGTTGCACACCTCGACCTTGAGATCGGTCGGGTCGTTCTGGACCAGGGCGGCGTACTGCATCACGTGGGCGAGGTTGGCGTTGTCGGCGAAGGGATAGTGGTATCTCTCCGCGAAGTGCTCGCTGAGCTCTCTGCCGGTGGGCAGGCGGCCATAACAGGCGCCTGCGCCGAGAAGGGGGGTGCAATCGCCTCTGCGGAGCTGCTTGATCAGTCGGTCCCAGTCCGCATCGTTCACGTACCCACCCCACCGGCTGAAACATTGTTTGTTCGGTGATTATGTCCGACCCCTCGCCGGGCGAAAAGTGCGGCCATTTCCGGGCTGACCGTAACTTATGTGGATTGTCGCCATTTGTCGATCGGCTTGGTCTTGTGAGGGGAATTCGGCGCTGTGGAGTGGGGTGTTGCGGAACTCTCGGATGTGGGGCTGGGCGTTTTGCGAGCTTTCGCATTCGAGGTCGGGTGACGCGAAGTCTTTTGAGGTCCCGCATGATGAGGTCGCGGAGGTTGCGTGCTCCGGATGGGCGTCGTCGAGACCGGGGAGCTGGCCCGAGGTGGGCGTGCGCGGAGGTGGCGGGCTGGCCTGGGGTGGGCGTGCGCGGAGGTGGCGGCTGGCCCAGGGTGGCTGTGCGCGGAGGTGGCTTGCTGGCCTGGGTAGGCGTGCGCGGGTGGCGGGCTGGCCCGGGGTGGGCGTGCACGGAGGGGGTTGGCCTGGGTGGGCGTACGCGGAGGCGCCGGGGCTGGATCGTGTCGCGGGGCGCCGAGCTCCTGGGGCGGGCAGCTCGGAGGGGCGCGGCCGCAAGGGGTGTGGGCGCCGGGGCGGGCGCTCCGGAGGCGGCCTGCCTTGGGCGGGCGCTCCAGATGTGGTGGGGCCTGGCGCAGGTGCAGCGAAAGGTCGTGGAGTGGAGGGCCAGGTGTCGGAGGGGTCGTTAGAGCGGGGGCCGGGAGTCGCGCGGGCCGTTGGGCGGGGGCCGGGTGTCACGGGGCCGTTGGGCGGAGGCCTGATGCTGCGGGGGCCGTTGGGTGGGGTCGGGGTCGCGGGGAGCGCGGGTGGGTGTCGCGGGAGATCGCGGGCTGGAGGGGGTGGTGGTTGCGACCCGCAGGTCAGGTGGTGGGCGTCTGGGCGCGCTGACCTGGCGGGCGGTCACATATGACGGCTCAGACGGCGGACTGGAATTTCGCGACCGGGGTCACGTTCGACTCATCGACCAGACGGCGGACGGCCTGCTCCAACCTGGAACTTTCGATACCCTCCAGCGCGCTCAGGCCCAGCCCGGTGACATCAATAAGGCCACCGCCATACTCCAGTACAGCTTCTTCGTTCATTGCTCTCCCTGAAAAATGATCTAGCCTGCGGATCCTATCTATCTCTGCCTTCAATATGATGTCTATGCTTGTCTCAGCTCCTGTGAAGACCGGCCGACTCGAGGCGATATCGTGACAACTTCGCACTCGCACCACGATTCTGGCCATGCTCCCTCTGTATGGGGCAAAATCCCCCAAAGAAACAAAAACTTCACCGGCCGGGACGACCTTATCGAGAAGCTCCGAACGGGACTTCAATCCAAGGTCACCGCCGTCCTGCCGCAAGCACAGGACCAGTCTCAACCCGCGCCACACGCCCTGCAAGGGCTCGGCGGCGTAGGCAAGTCGCAACTCGCGATCGAGTACGCGCACCGCTTCAGGCACGCGTACGAACTGGTGTGGTGGGTGCCCTCGGCGCAGCCGATGCTGGTGAAGTCGTCGTTGGCGGGGCTCGCCCGCGAGATGCATCTCAAGGTAGGCCCGCAGAGCGTGGAGGACGCGGCGGAGGCCGCTCTGGACGCGTTGCGGCGCGGGGAGCCGTACAAGAACTGGTTGCTGATCTTCGACAATGCCGAGAACCTGGAGATCAACGACACCATCCCGCGCGGACCCGGGCATGTGCTGATCACCTCGCGCAACCACAGCTGGCAAGGGGTGGTCGACACCCTCCCCGTCGACGTCTTCGAGCGGTCGGAGAGCATCGCGTTCCTGCGCAGGCGCGTCGGCGACGGGATCGAGGCGGAGCAGGCCGACCGGCTGGCCGAGGCGCTGGGGGACCTGCCACTGGCGCTGGAGCAGGCGGGAGCCCTCCAGGCTGAGTCGGGCATGTCGGTCAAGGAGTATCTGCGGCTGCTGAAGGAGCAGACCACCCGCCTCCTCGGTGCCAACAAGCCGACCGACTATCCGCTGTCCATGACGGCGGCGTGGGCGACCTCGGTGTCGCAGCTCAAGGCGAGGATGCCGCAGGCCGTCGAGCTGCTGCGGTGCTTCGCGTTCTTCGGCCCCGAGCCGATCCCCCGCGACCTGCTGGACGAGCTGCCCGAGACGTACGCGGCCGGGTCCAAGATCGCCGCGCTGCTGTCCGACCCGATCCAGCTCAGCCAGGTCATCCGCGAGCTGGGCCGCTACGCCCTCGTCCGGATCGACTCCGAGAGCCGGACGGTCACGGTGCACCGGCTGGTGCAGGCGCTGCTGCGCGACGAGCTCAACGAGGCGGAGATCGAGTCCTTCCGCCGCGAGGTGCACCTGCTGCTGACCGCCGCGGTGGACGGCTACGAGCCGGACGACACCACGGCGTGGCCCCGCTACGCCAACCTGCTCGGCCACATCACCCCGGCCGAGATCAAGTCCAGCCTCGATCCCAACGTCCGCAAGTTCGCACTCAACATCGTGCGCTACATCTACACCTCCGGCGACTTCCAGTCCGCCCGCGAGCTGGTGCAGGACTTCGCCGACGCGTGGCGGGCCGAGAGCGGCGAGGACGACCGTTTCGTACTGACCTCGCAGCGCCACTACGCCATCATCATCCGCGAGCTGGGGGCCATCGAGGAGTCGTTCAACAGCAACAAGGCGCTCATGGAACGGATGCGGCGGGTGCTCGGCGAGGCCGACGAGGAGACCCTGCTGCTCACCAACAGCCACGGGGCCGACCTGCGCTACCGCGGCGACTTCGCCGAGGCGCTCAAGCACGACCAGGACTCGCTCAGCCAGCACGAGGCCGTCTTCGGCCGCGCGCACCGCCGAACGCTGCGCGCCATGAACAACCTCGCGCTCGACCACCTGCTGCTCGGCGAGTACGAGACGGCGCAGACCCTGCACGCGCGGGTGCTCAAGCTGCAGCGGCAGGCCGGATCCGGGGCCAGCCGGGCCAACGTGCTGTCCTCGATGAACAACCTGGCCCGCGTCGTCCGGCTCCAGGGCCGCTACCGGGAGGCGTGCGACCTCGGCCAGGACGCCTTCGACCTCGGCCTGCAGGAGCTCGGCCAGGACCACCCGTGGACCCTGCGCAGCGCCAAGGACCTGTCGATCGCCAAGCGCCGGGCCGGCTTCATCGACGAGGCGCTGGAGCTCGCCGAACGCACCTTCGAGCTGCAGAAGCGCGGCACCGACCTGGACCACCCCGACACGCTGGCCGCCGCGCTCTGCCTGGCCAACGCGCAGCGGGCGGCCGACCACGTCGAGGAGTCGCTGCGGTTGCTGCGGGACATCGTGGAGCGTTATGCGCTCATGTACGGTGATGATCACCCCTTCAAGTACGGCTGCGACAGTAACTTCGCCCTGCTCCTGCGGGTGAGCGGGAACGAGGAGCGGGCGCGGGAGATCGACGAGGCGGCGCTGGCCGGGTTCGACCGGCGGCTCACACGTAATCACTACTTCTCCTTGACCTGTGCGATCAACCTCGCGAGTGACCTGTCGAGCGTCGGTCTGGTGCACGAGGCGCGGGAGCTGGGCGAGCGGACGCTGGGCGAGTTGCGTTCCCTGTTCGGTGAGGACCATCCGGTCACGCTGGCCGCGGGGGCGAACCTCGTGGTCGATCTGGTGGCTACCGGGGCCGAGGATGAGGCCGCGGTGCTGCGGGAGGATGTGCTGGAGCGGTATGACCGGGTGCTCGGGCCCAACCATCCCGACGTGCTGGTGTCCCGCCAGGGCAGCCGGCTGGACTTCGACTTCGACCCGCCTGTGCTGTAAGTCGCCTGTGTGTGCTGTTGGTCCCCGTTCTCTCGGTCGTCTCACGGCTCGGTCCTCTCACGGTTCGGTGGGCTCGGTGGGCTGAGCGGGCTGCGGGCTGAGCGGGCTGGGTGGTCAGGGGCTGGTGGTGCTCACGGGTTCGGTGGGCGGGGGCTGGTGGTGCTCACGGGTCGGTGAGCGGGATTGGTCGTCTCACGGGTGCGGGGGCATGAGCTGGTGCGGTTGGGGGGCTGGAACAACCGCGCGTGGGTACGAGTGATCACATGGCATGCCGTATCACTGAGTTGGTGCTGGACAGTCGCGACCCCGAGCGTCTTGCGGAGTTCTGGTGCGAGGTGCTTGGTTACGTGGTCCTCGATCGGTATGAGGGGAGCATTGAGATAGGTCCTGAGGAGGGGTTCGGTGGTTTGCAGCCGACCCTCATCTTGAGCCCGACGGACAATCCGAAGACGGGGCAGCTTCCGCTGCACATCGACGTGAATCCGACTGATCGCGATCAGGACGCCGAGCTCGAACGGTTGCTGAGCATCGGTGCCCGGCCCGCCGACGTCGGGCAGACGGGTGAGGAGTCCTGGCATGTTCTGGCCGATCCGGAGGGCAACGAGTTCTGTTTGCTGCGCCGGCGCTTGAACGGTTAGGGCGGCTCGGTCGGGGGCGGTTGTTGTGGTCAGCGGCCCTTTTCGTAGATGAGCAGGCCGCGGGACAGGCGCAGCGGGACCATGACCAGCTCGACCACCAGGGCTTTCCAGGCGTAGTAGAGGTTGACCGCCTTGTTCAGGTAGACGAACGGCAGGTTGAACAGCACCTGGGCGATGGGGAGGCGGCGGCGTCTGGCGGCGTAGAGGAGGGCGGGGACGGTGAGCAGCAGCTCGCCGCCCACCCACCACGTCAGCGTCCGCGCCACGGGCTCGTGCATGGTGAACGTGAGCAGCAGCGGGGTGGCCCACCACAGCGGGGCGAGCAGGATCTCCAGGAGGGCGAGGATGATCCAGGTGGCCAGCATGGGCTTGCGGGTGAGGAGGCGAGGCAGGTGGAGGCGGACGTTCTGCATGAAGCCCGCCATCCAGCGCCACACCTGTTTGCGGAGGTAGGTGAGGGTCTCGGGGTCGGCGGCCCAGGCCATGGCGTCGGACACGTAGACCGCTTTGCGACCTTCGAGCTGCTGGCTCCAGGTGAAGTCCATGTCCTCGACGATCGTGCGCTCAGGGAAGCCGCCGAACGCGGTGAGGGTCGTGCGCCTGAACACCGAGCAGCAGCCTGAGCAGACCATGGGGCTGTTGGCCAGCTGCTGGATCGGGCGGTGCCAGTGGAAGCCGAAGAGGTATTCGGTGGATCTGCCGCGTTCCCAGGGGGTGCGGGTGAAGCGGGTCTGCACGTTGCCGGCGGCTACGCCGACGTCGGGGTCGGTGAAGGCGGGCTTGATGCGTTCGATGTAGTCGGGGGCCAGCACGGTGTCGGCGTCCACGGCCAGGATCAGGTCGGTGTCGCAGTGGGGCAGGGCGTAGTTCTGGGCTCTGGCCTTGCTGCCGAGGTTGTGGGGTGGGCGGAGGACCGTCACGCCGTAGCTCGCGGCCACCTCGCCGGTGCGGTCGGTGGAGCCGTCGTCGATCACGATGATCTTGTCGGGTGGAGTCGATTGGGCTTGGAGGGATTGGAGGGTGGCGGGGAGGCCGTGCTCCTCGTTGTGGGCGGGGACGATGACGGTGAGGGTGAGGCGGCCGTCCGCAGGCGGGGTGAGGGTGGAGATGGTTGCCTGGGTCAGGGCGGCTGTGGGTGAGGTGGTTGTCGGGGTGGGGGTGGCGGTGCTGGTTTGGGCGGGGGACGGGGTCACCTGTGCCTCCGCAGCTTGAGCGCGATCATGCTCACCAGGCCGACCGTGGCGTAGATGATCAGGCTGAATCCCAAGGTGGGCGGGCCTCCGGGCATTTGGTGCTTCCTCTCCGAGGGGTGGGGCGATGTGGGTATGAGGATGCACCGGTGGGTGAGGTCGGCGGAGGACCGAACGGGGTTCTGGGGATGGCGGGGGAGGGGCTGGGTTGTCCTGTGGATGAGGGAGTGGGGCGGAGGCTCTGGGAAGCGATCGTCCCCGTGCGAGGGCGTGCTGGTGTTCGGGCGTGCCGGTGCGTGGTGGTGCTGGTGCTCGGATGCGCCTGCGGTCCTGGTGGCGGGTGTTCGGAGAGGGGGACGGCCAAGGAGGGGGTGCGTGCCTCCTTGGCCGTCTTCGGGCGTCAGCCGTCCGCTTCGGGCGTCAGCCGTCCGCTTCGGGCGTCAGCCGTCCGCTTCGGGCGTCAGCGGCCCGGTTCGGGGGTCAGCGCAGGGCGTACGCGCGGTTGATGGTCTGGGTGACCGAGCCGCCCGCCTTGTCCGACGCCGTGACGCGCAGTGAGACGAATCCGCTGGTCTGGGCCAGCGCCGGATGCACGATCTCGACCCGGAACCGGCCGTCGCCGCGCTTCCGCACCCGGTCGGCCGCCCGCCAGGTCGTCCCGTCGTCGACCGAGAACTCCACCTTCACCCGCTCGGCCTCCGGCGCGCGCCGGATCGCCGAATGCGCGCCCGCCCGCAGGTCGAACGCGAACGTCTTGCCCGCCGCGGCCCGGTTGAGCAGGTCGAGCGGCAGATCGTAGGCGACCTGGACGGCGGGCTGGAAGGCGCAGGACGTACCGAATGAGCACGAATACCCGGCGGGCGTCCCGGACGGCGGCGTGGAGGCGAACTGCCAGGTCGTCGCCACCTGCTTGGAGAGCGTGCGGCCGGTCGTGTCCACCGACTCCAGCCGGTACGGCCCCGCCGCCCCAGGCACCGTGAACGAGCGCGGCCGCCGGCCCTGCACCGCCACCTCCTGCTCCCCGGCGAACAACCGGGGCGCGGACGTGACCGGGCTCAGGTTGCTGTAGTGGCCGGGATCGGAGTCCCGCCACTGCTCGCCGGGGACGAACCGGTCGCCGTCCCGGCACAACGCGCACGGCACCGTGCCCGGGTGCCCCTCGGGCAGGTCGGCGGCCCCGGGCACGAGCGGAGCCTTGAACCACTGTTCCGACACGTGCCGATCGCGTCGCGTGAAGCGTTTGTCCGAGCTCAGGATCAGCCCGTCGTTCGTGATGGTGCGCGACCAGACCACGTCGTCGGAGGCGGGGCCGAAATACTCGGCTCTGGCGACGGGCATCCGCAACGACCCGCCGTACGTCAGACGTCCCGGTTCCTCGCCGGTCGTGGACTCGCCGTAGACCCAGCCGCTGGTGTCCGGTTTGTCGGCGTGGTACGCGGCGTCGACCCGTACGAGCTGCTCCATGCCGACCTTCGCGGGACGGGACGGCACCCGGCCGCGCTCGTCGAAGCGCAGGTGATAGACCTCCTGCGGCCCCGAGTACGGCTCCAGCCGCAGCGACACCGCACCCTTGCCGAGCGCCGTGCGCAGGGCGCGCCCTTCCGCCGCGCTCAGCCCCAGCCGCTGGAACGTCAGCGAGTTCGCCGCGGGCAGCCGCGCCCGCCCGCCGTCCACGTCGAGATAAGCGAGAATGCCCGCCGCGCCGCGTCTGAGCGCGTTCTGTGCGGCATCGTCCATGTTGGCGCCGGCGGTGACGTACGGCCGGTCGCCGGCCGCCACCGGGATCCCGGCCAGGACGACCTTGCCGGTCACGTCCACGCCCTCGAAGTCCTCGACGTGTCCCTGCCCCACGGACACGACCGGATATGTCGTGACCGCGGCGAGCTTGCGCATGGCGTCCATGTCGTACGCCGGACGCAGCCGGGCGTTCCCCGCCGTGACGGAGGTGAGCACGGGCGGTTCGAGGTCCCATTGGTGGCTCAGCCGCACCTTGCCCGTCTTGGCCTTGGAGACCGGCGTGATGTACAGGTCGTTCCCGCCGCCTGCCGCGCCGCCGTACAGGGAGACGGGGTAGGTGCGATCGGTGAACGTGCGCACGTAGTACGCGTGCCCGCCCCCATCGGCCGCCTTGGGCGTGTCCGGACGGATCCGCACAGTCTTCCGCGCGTCCAGGGTGACCGTTTCGTCCCCGTCGAGCGTGACGTTCTCGATGACCCAGCTGCTGCGGTTGCTGATCCGGCCCTCGCCGGCGACGCCGATCACCTCGTAGTCCCCGGCCGGCAGGTAGAACTCCCCGTTGCCCGCGTAGTCGGTGCGCAGGTAGTAGTACCCGGCCGGGTTGAACGGGTCCTCCGGGCTGTTCGGCCGCTTCAGCGGGATCGCGTACACCATCGGCTCGGCCTGGTAGCCGGGGAAGAACTCCTTGGTCCCGTACGAGTTGACCAGCGACACGCCGAGCCGGTGCGTGTCCGGACCCGTGTAGTAGCTGAACGGCGTGACCAGCCGCGCGTCGCCGCCGCTCGCGGTGACCCAGCCGCCATAGGCGCCCTGCGGCCCCGCAGCGGGATCGACGGTGAGATCGACGGTGGCGGTGCCGTTCGCGGGCACGGTGACGGTCTTGGCGCCGAGGCCGATCGCCTTGGCGGGAGCCGGCTGCCCGCTCCATCCGCGCGTGACCAGCTCGACGGCCAGCGTGACCGCCTCCGCGCCCGTGTTGCGGTAGGTGACCTGCTTGGTGGCGGGCTTGGCGAGCAGGTGGAAGTCGACCACCGAGCCGGCGAACACCGTCTGGGTGACCGCGCGCGCCACGTTCACCCGGCCGCTGCCCTGTTCGAACCAGTTGTACGCGTCGTTGCGCTCGGCCGTCGAGGTCAGCGCGTCGCGCAGCTCGCCCGCGCGCCACTCGGGATGCTGCTGGGCCAGGATCGCGGCCGCGCCCGCGACGTGCGGGGTCGCCATGGAGGTGCCGCTGAAGCCCGCGTACTTGTCGTTGCCGGGGATGGCGGGGATCGAGGAGTCGGCCGAGCGGGCGGCGACGATGTCCACGCCGGGGGCGACGATGTTCGGCTTGACCGCCGCGTCGTCCAGCCTGGGGCCCTTGCTGGAGAACTCGGCCAGCGTCGTGCCCGTCGTCTTGTCCACCGCGCCCACGGCCAGCGCCTCGTCGGCCGCCGCGGGGACGCTCACGGTGAGCGGGTCGTACTCGTTGCCCGCGGCCGTCACGAACAGCGTGCCGTGCTTCTTGGTGAGCTCGTTCAGCGCCTGGCTCATCGGGTCGGTGCCGTCGCCGCAGCAGCTGCCCAGGCTCATGTTCACCACGTCGGCGCCCTGCGCGGCGGCCCATTCCATGCCGGCGATGGCCCAGGACCACTCACCGTTGCCGCCGTCGCCGAGCACCTTGCCGACCAGCAGGGACGCCGCGGGGGCCACGCCCTTGTACGTGCCGCCGGACGCCGTGCCCGCGCCCGCGATCGTGGAGGCGACGTGCGTGCCGTGCCCCTTCACGTCAGCGATGCCGGCGGCGTCGGAGAAGTTCTCGGTGGCGAGGATGCGCCCGGCGAAGTCGGGATGGTTGACGTCGATGCCGGTGTCCAGGACGGCGACCTTGGTCCCCTTGCCGTCGAACCCGCGCTCCCAGCCCGTCGGCGCGCCGATCAGCGGGACGCTCTGGTCGAGCGACGCCTCCGTCTTCCTGTCGAGCCAGATCTTGGCGATCCCGCTGGCCGACCGTTCGACAGACTTCCTGTCGGTACGGAGTGCGGCCCAGAACGCGCCCGCCTGCCCGGCCGCGACGGTCATCGCGGCGCCGTTGACGCTGTCGAGCACTCGTACGTTCTCACTGGCCGGCAGGGCGTCCGCGGCCTTCGCCAGCGCGGGCGCGGCCGGGTCGCCCGCGTAGGTGACCAGCAGCGGGATCGCGTCCACGCGCTGCTCCCTGGCCAGCGTCACGACGTCGAACAGCTTCTCGTCGAGGGCTCCCGCGGCGACCATGGGGGCGGCGTCGGAGGGCAGGACCAGGTATCCGCCGTCCTTGCCGGGCAGCATGGCGAACGTGACGGGCGCGCCGTCCTGCCGGGGTGCTTCCTTGACGGCGATCGAGGGGACGCCGGTCTTCGACGGCGCGTACTCGATGACGTCGCCGGTGATGAGGGTGAGAGTGGTCGGTGGGGTGTTCTGAACGGCCGCCGGGTCGGGCGGCGCGGCGGCGCTGGGGGCGGCGCCGGCGGCGAGCACGAGTGCGAAGCCGGATAAGGCTGCCGCGAGTCGTGACGGTAAATGGGACAAGGGGTGCCCTTTCGGTCGCAACGGGAGCTCCATCGGGAGCGCTCCCAAATCTTCCGAGAGAGCTTATGTCCACTAAGTGATCAGACCAATCCCGTACTTTACGGCTGGTCAAAACTCGTGCCGGGGCGCGTGCACAATCCGATACGGCACGGCCACGAGCCGCGATCTTCTTCCCTGTGGCGGACGCTCACTTCGAGATCGCTTGACGGGCAACATTCCATACATACCGGACGCGAAGGAAAGTTTCCATAGATACGAGGAAGAAGAAAATTTCTTCCCAAATCTTCTTGACCTGGGCTGTTGACCCTGGGAAAGCTGTGGCGGGACAGCCAGGTGAAAGGATCCTCATGGTCACTGTCCGCGCGTTCGCGCCCGGCGACGAGCTCTCTCTGGTCGACGCCTGGAACCGCAGCATGCCAGCCGATCCGACCACCGCCGGCTGGTTCCGCGACTGCGTGCTGCTCGACCCGAATTTCGACCCCGAGGGCCTGCGGGTGGCCGTGGTGGACGGGCGGGTGGCAGGTTGCGCGTACGGAGTGCGCCGGCGCACCCCGCTGGCCCCCGGCACGGATCTGGAGCCCGAGACCGGCTGGATCCCGTTCTTCTTCGTCGTCCCCGAGCAGCGCGGCGGCGGGCTGGGGCGGCGGCTGGTGAGCGAGGCGGTGGCGTTCCTGGAAGGACTTGGCCGGACGAAGGTCGATTTCTCGTCTTATACGCCGAACTATGTGCTGCCGGGAGCGGACGCCGAGCTGTATCCGGACGGGCTCCGGCTGCTGGGCGGGCTCGGGTTCAAGACCCTCTACTCGCCGGTGGCCATGGACAGGACGCTCGTCGGCTACGCGACGCCGCAGGACGTGCACGAGCTGCGCGCCGAGCGCGAGCGCGAAGGGTACGTCTTCCGCAGCCCGGGCGACGGCGAGCTGCCCGAGCTGATCCGGTTCGCGGCCGACGTGTTCAACCCCGACTGGGGTGAGGCGGTCCGCCGGCACCGCGACCCCAAACGCATGATTATCGCGAAAAAAGATCACATAGTGGGCTTCGCCCTGTACGCCGCCTACCGAGGCATCCCCGAGCGGTTCGGCCCGTTCGGCGTCGATCCCGGGCAGCGCGGCACCGGCCTGGGCAAGATCCTGCTCCACCTCACCATGACCATGATGCGCGCCGAAGGACTCCACTCCTCCTGGTTCCTCTGGACCGGCGAGACCAGCCCGGCCGGCCACCTCTACACCAAGGCGGGCTACGAGATCACCAGGCGGTTCCAGGTGATGAGGCGATCGGCATGACGCACGTCCTGGCCATCGGCGCGCACGCGGGCGACCTCGACCTGACGGCGGGCGCCGTGCTCGCCCAGCACGTCCTGCGCGGCGACCGCGCGACGCTGCTGCACCTCACGCTCGGCGAGCGCGGCCACCCCCGCATGTCCGTCGCCGGCTACGCGAAGCAGAAGCGCGCGGAGGCCGAGGCGTTCGCCGCCGAGATCGGGGCGGGCGTGCGGTTCCTCGACTACGAGGACGGCCTGCTGCCCGAGGACGAAGAGGTCAAGATGCGGGTCGGCGACCTGATCAGGGAGCTGCGGCCGGACGTCATCCTGACCCATTGGAGCGCGTCCATCCACAAAGATCACGCTCGCACCCATCGGATCGTCGAGGACGCGCGCTTCTACGGCGGGCTGAAGACGCTGGAGCGCGAGTTGCCCGCCTACTGGGCGAGCGAGCTCTACTACGCCGACAACTGGGAGGACGCCGAGGGCTACACGCCCGACGTGTTCGTCGAGCTGAGCGAGGAGGCGTACGAGATCTGGTCGGAGGCGATCACCGGCTACGCGTACGCCCGAGGCGAGACCTACGGCTTCCCGTACGTCGACTACTACCGCGCGCTGACCGTCGTGCGCGGAGCACCAGCCGGATTCGGCCGCGCCCAGGCCTTCGCCGCCCCGAAGGGCTCGCGCGACCTCCGGACGAGGTATTTCGGAAAGGCAGCGCCCCAATGAGCAGGCCCCCCGTCAAACGTACTCTCGCGATTCTCGCGGCTCTGGCCGTCGCCGCCGGCTGTTCCAGCGGTGGCTCCGGTGGCTCAGGCGGGACGGCCGGGAGCGCGCCGCCGCTGGTGATCCACGCCGTGGACGCAGGGACGTTCCAGGAGGACTTCAACCCGTACCACCTCGAAGGCGTGAACTTCGGGACGAGCGGGATGATCCACGAGACCCTCATGTACTTCAACAAGCTCAAGCCCGGCGAGATCACGCCCTGGCTGGCGCTGAAGCATGAGTGGTCGGACAAGGGCAAGTCGGTCACCTTCACCCTGCGCCAGGGCGTGAAGTGGACAGACGGGCAGCCGTTCACGGCCGACGACGTGGCGTTCACGTTCCAGATGCTGAAGGACCACCCGCAGCTCAACAGGAACGCCCTGGAGATCGAGGGCGCGAAGGCGCTCGCACCGGACAAGGTACGCGTCGACTTCAAGAACACCTCGTACGCCAAGCTGTTCAACATCGCCGGCAACTCGCCCATCGTGCCCAAGCACCTGTGGGAGAAGCAGCAGGACCCGGCCACGTTCACCAACCCCAAGCCGGTCGGGACCGGGCCCTACAAGCTGTCGAAGTTCTCCGCCCAGCTCTACGAGATGGAGAAGAACCCGTCCTACTGGCAGCCGGGCAAGCCGGAGGTGCCGGTGCTGCGGTTCCCCGCCTACACGGCCAACGCCCTGCAGACCGCGCTCCAGCAGGGCGAGGTGGACTGGGCGGGCGCGTTCGTGCCGGACATCGAGAAGATCTACGTGCAGGGCAAGCCGGAGCAGAACAAGTTCTACTTCCCGCCCGAGGGCGTGGTGGCGCTGCTGCCGAACCTGACCCACCCGATCCTGTCCAAGCCGGAGGTACGGCAGGCCATCAGCCTGGCCGTCGACCGGGACAAGATCGTCAAGGTGGCCGAGCGCGGCTACACCAAGGTCGCGCACCCCACCGGCGTGCCGATGCCGGGCGGCGAGGCGTACGTGCCGCCCGAGTACCAGGCCGCCGCCTACAAGGTGGACCTGGCTAAGGCCAAGGAGCTGCTCAAGGGCGTCGATCCGGCCAAGCTGAAGTTCACGCTGCTGGTGCCGTCGCCGTTCACCGACTGGGTGAACGCCGCCCAGCTCATCCGCGAGGACCTGGCCAAGGTCGGCATCACGGTCGAGACCAGGGGCGTGGCGTTCCAGGACTGGGTGTCCAAGGTCGGCAAGGGCAACTTCGACCTGTCGATCAGGGCGACCGCGTCCGGGCCGACCCCGTACTTCCAGCTTCGCTCCATGCTGCACGGCAGCCTGTTCAAGCCCGTCGGGGAGGCCGCCACCGGCAACTACCAGCGGTGGAAGGACGCCGAGACCGACCGGCTGATCGACGAGTACGCCGCCACCGAGGACGAGGCCGAGCAGCAGCGGGCCACGCAGGGGCTCGGCAAGATCATGGTGGAGAAGCTGCCGACGCTGCCGCTGTTCTACAGCCCGTCGTGGTCGCAGTTCCGGACGAACAAGTACACCGGCTGGCCCTCCGAGCAGGACCCGTACGCGATGCCGTCGCCGTACACCTCGCCCGACGCCGCCGTGGTGCTGCTGCACCTGAAGCCGGCGGCCAAGTGAGCTTCCTGGCCCGGCGGCTCGGCTTCTACCTGCTCACGGCCTGGGCCGCCATCACGCTCAACTTCCTGATCCCCAGGCTCATGCCGGGGGATCCGGTGGAGCTGCTGGTGGCCCGCATGAAGGGGAACGTCGATCCGGCCGCGATCGACGCGATGCGGCGCGCGTTCGGCATCAGCGACGCGAGCGTGTGGCAGCAATATCTGGATTATCTGGGCAATCTCGCTCAAGGGGAGCTCGGCCGCTCGATCACCTTCTTTCCCACCGAGGTGTCCACGGTCATCGCCGACAGCCTGCCGTGGACGGTCGGGCTCGTCGGCGTGGCCACGCTGATCAGCTACGTGGTGGGCACCTCGCTCGGCGTGCTGGCGGCCTGGAAGCGGGGCACCTGGATGGACGGGGTGCTGCCCGCGGCCACGTTCATGCACGCGGTGCCGTACTTCTGGGTGGCGCTGGCGCTGGTGTTCGTCTTCGGGGTGACGCTGCAGTGGTTCCCGGTGTCGAGGGCGTACGGGCTGGACGTCATGCCCGGCTTGACCGGGGAGTTCGCCGGCAGCGTGGTCTACCACGCGGCGCTGCCCGCGGTGACGATCGTGATCGCGTCCATGGCCGACCGCATCCTCGGCATGCGCAACGTCATGGTGACCACGCTCGGCGAGGACTACGTGGTGATGGCCGAGGCCAAGGGGCTGACCAGCCGCCGCGTCATGTGGGCGTACGCGGCCCGCAACGCGATCCTGCCGAACATCACCAGCTTCGCCCTCTCCCTCGGCTTCGTGGTGGGCGGCTCGGTGCTGACCGAGATCGTCTTCTCGTACCCGGGTATCGGGTCGATGCTTCTGAAAGGGGTCGAGAACGAGGACTTCCCGCTCATGCAGGGCATCTTCCTCGTCATCTCGCTGGCCGTGCTCGTCGCCAACTTCCTGGCCGACCTGGCGTACGTGGTGCTCGACCCGCGCACCAGGCAGGAGTCCGAATGAAGATCAAGATCGGCGCCGGCATCCTCGTCTTCTTCGCGCTGATGGCCCTGCTCGGGCCGTTGCTGATCGGCGCCGACCCGGCCGCGACCAGCGACGACGGGCTCCAGGGCCCGTCGGCGGCGCACTGGCTCGGCACCACGCAGACCGGCCAGGACATCCTCACCCAGATCGTGTACGGCGCCCGCATCTCGATGGGCGTCGGCCTGCTGTCGGCGGTGATCGCCACCGTGTTCGCCGTCCTCGTCGGCCTGGTCGGCGGCTATTTCGGCGGCGCGGTGGACGAGACGCTCTCCGTGCTGACCAACATCTTCCTGGTGCTGCCGGCCCTTCCGCTGATCATCGTGCTGGCCGGCTACCTGCCGCAGCGCGGCGTGGCCTCCGTGGCCGTGGTCATCGCGGTCACCGGCTGGGCCTGGGGTGCCCGCGTGCTGCGCGCCCAGACCCTGTCCGTACGGCGGCGCGACTTCGTCCAGGCGGCGCGGGCCGGCGGTGAGGGGCCGTTCCGCATCGTCTTCTTCGAGATCCTGCCCGTGCTGCTGCCCGTCATCGCCACCAGCTTCCTGGCCACCGTGGTCGGCGCGATCCTGGCCGAGGCGGGGCTGTCGTTCCTGGGCCTGGCCGACCTGTCCACCGTGAGCTGGGGCAGCATGCTCTATTTCGCACAGAACGGTCAGGCGCTGCTCATCGGGGCCTGGTGGTGGTTCATCCCGCCGGGGCTGTGCATCGCGCTCATCGGCACCGGGCTCGCGCTGGTGAACTTCGGCATCGACGAGATCGCCAACCCGCGCCTGCGCACGATCAAGGTTCGGAAGGCCCGCGCATGAACGTTCTGGAGATCCGCGACCTCGGCGTCGACTACCTGTCCGGCTCCGGCGTCGTGCACGCCGTCACCGACGTCTCGCTCGACCTGCGCCGCGGCGAGATCCTCGGCCTGGCGGGGGAGAGCGGCAGCGGCAAGTCCACGCTCGCCAACGCCGTCGCCCGGCTGCTGCGCCCGCCCGCCGCGATCACCTCCGGCTCCGTCGTCTACCGCCGCCAGGACGGCTCGTCGCTCGACCTGCTCGCGCTGAAGCGGGAGGAGCTGCGCAAGTTCCGCTGGAAAGAGCTGGCCGTGGTCTTCCAGAGCGCCATGAACTCGCTCAACCCGGTCAGCCCCGTCGGCGCCCAGATCGACGACGTCCTGCGCATCCACGCGCCCGCCATGTCCCGCAAAGAGCGTACGGAACGGTCGGTTGAGCTGCTGCAACGCGTGGGCATCAGCGCCGACAGGCGGCGCTCGTACCCGCACGAGCTCTCGGGCGGCATGCGGCAGCGCGCGGCCATCGCCATCGCGCTCGCGCTCAACCCCGAGATCATCATCATGGACGAGCCGACGACCGCGCTCGACGTGGTGGTGCAGCGCGACATCCTCCACGAGATCAGGGCACTCAGGGAGGAGTACGGCTTCGCGGTCGTGTTCATCACGCATGATCTGTCGTTGCTCATGGAGATCTCCGACCGGATCGCCATCATGTACGCGGGCCGGGTCGTGGAGACCGGCACCGCCAGGGGCCTGCACAAGGCGCCGCGCCATCCGTACACGCTGGGGCTGCTCCGCTCGTTCCCGCGCCTGCACGGGCCGCGCGAAGAGCTGCTCGGCATCCCCGGCACCCCGCCCGATCTGCGGTCCTTGCCGCCGGGGTGCGCGTTCCATCCGCGTTGCCGGCTGGCTGTGGCGGAATGCTCCTCCGTCCTGCCCGTGCTCACGCCCGGTGCGGACGGCGCGGTGGCCTGCCTGCTGAACGGCGGCAGCGGAGCCGGAGAGGAAGAATCATGATCGTTCTGGAGGGGCGCAACCTCACCAAGCACTTCACCGCCGCCCGCGGGCCCAGGGGCCGGTTCGGCAAGCGGCCGCCGGTCCGGGCCGTGGAGGACGTCTCGATCGCGCTGCGAGCCGGGACGGTGTCGGCGCTCGTCGGGGAGAGCGGCTGCGGCAAGAGCACGGTGGCGCGGCTGCTCGCGCAGGTGTGCCCGGCCACCTCGGGCGAGGTGCTGCTGAGGGGCGAGCCGGTACGCGCGCATCGCGGCGCGGCGTTCAGGGACTACCGGCGGCAGGTGCAGCTCATCTTCCAGGACCCGTTCGCGTCGCTGAACCCCTTCCACCGCGTGCGCTACCACCTGGCCAGGCCGCTGCGCATCCACGGACACGTCCGCTCGGACGCGCACGAACAGGAGCTGATCGCCGAGCTGCTCGAACGCGTCAGCCTCACGCCCGTCGAGCAGTTCATGGACAAGCTGCCGCACGAGCTGTCGGGCGGGCAGCGGCAGCGGGTGGCCATCGCGCGGGCCCTGGCGGTGCGGCCGGTCGCGCTGATCGCCGACGAGCCGGTGTCGATGCTGGACGTGTCGATCCGGCTCGGCGTGCTGCGGCTGCTGGAGAAGCTGGCCGACGAGAGCGGGCTGGCGCTGCTGTACATCACGCACGACATCGCCTCGGCCCGCTACTTCGCCGAGGACATCACGGTCATGTACGCGGGGCGGCTGATCGAGAGCGGGCCCAGTGAGGCGCTCACGCAGGAGGCGCGGCATCCGTACACGCGGCTGTTGCTGGACTCGGCACCGGACCCCGACCGGGTGACGCCGCCCGAGGCCACGCGGCACGGCGAGCCGCCCAGCCTGATCGATCCGCCGGGCGGGTGCCGGTTCCATCCGCGGTGCCCGGTGGCGTTGCCGGTGTGCTCCGGCGAGGCGCCCGGGCGTACCGAGCTGGGGGAGGGGCGCTGGACGCACTGCTGGCAGGCGGAATCGGCGCTCACTCCCTGAGGGCGCTCAGGCCTTGGTCGTGTGGGCGTTGCGGGTCAGGTCCCGCCACCAGCGCTCCCGGTGGGTGGCGCGGAGCAGGCGGCTGCGCAGGCGGTGCAGGGCGGCGGCGTTGTGCGTGTTCACCTCCAGCTCCTCGGCTTCGGCCAGGCGGCTCAGCGGGCGTCCGTGGCAGGAGGAGCAGCCGCAGGTCTCCTCCCTGAGCCGCTCGACCGGCACGAACTCCAGCCGGTCCGGCACGAACGCGCTGCGCGCGCCGCCCCGCCGCCAGCCGCCGCGCGCCTCGTGCGGCTCGGGGTACAGGTGGCGCAGCACCTCGCGTACCCCGACCGCGGCCCACTCCGCGCCGTGCGCCAGCGCCGCCACCGCCTCGACCCCGGCTCCGAGCAGCGGCAGCGGCACCGGCCTGTACGGTGGCCTGTCCCCGGCTGCCACAAGCATTTTCGCCGCCCCCGGTCCGGCTCCATCGGTCACCGGCACCGGCCTGTACGGTGGGCCGTCCTCGATGACCAGGGCCGTGCGGACTCCGTAGTCGGTGACCGTTCTGAGCAGGACCGTCCGGTCTTCTGCCACCCAGCGGGCGTGGACGGGAAGGACCGCGATGACGCCTTCCCACTGGAGGGCCTGTTCGAGGATGGTGTGCAGGGCTTCGTGGTCCCCTTTGCCGATATATCCGGAATCGGTGAGTGGGGCCGTCGCGCCCGACTCGACCTGATCCGCGATCCAGTCCGGCGACAGCCGTACCGTGCCGCGTACCCGGGCCGACCCCGCGTACCGGCGGCGGTCGGCGAGAAGCGGCCCGTCGTAGCCGCGCCGCCGCACCATGCGGACCGCGTCGTGCGCGGCCTGGCCGGTGAAGACCAGGCCGGAGCCGGGATGCCCGGCCAGCGCCACCGCGTCGTAGACGTCCCTGGTGCTGACCTGGACCAGCAGGCGCTCGTGCAGGTCCATGGCGTGCTCGATCCGGAGCGGGGTTTCGTCCTACGAGATATCCCCATCAATCCGGGCGAGAAGTCCCTCGGTTCAGTCAGGAGTCCGATACCGCCTGGCCAGTTCGCCCGCCGCGGCGGCCAGCCGGACGCGCAGCTCGGCGGGGGCCAGCACCTCGGCGTCCGTGCCCAGCCTGAGGAACTCGCCGAGCGCGTGCTCGATCGACTCGATCGGCACCGTGACCCGCGTCCAGCCCTCCTCGTCCGGCGGCTGCCTGCTCTCCCTGGCCGCCGTGACCATGCCGGGGGTCATGAGGTCCGCGAGGCGTTCCAGCCCGCGCGGCGACAGCCGGACCACCGCCTCGCCCCATCGCAGCCGGGCCTCGAACTCGGCCAGGTACTCCTGCCAGTACGCCGTCAGGTCGAAGCCGTCCGGCCTGGCGAAGCCCTCGGGCAGCTGGTGCAGGTCGAGGATCTGCGAGACGCGGTAGGTCCGTACGTCCTCGCCGGCCCGCGCGACGAGATACCACCGCCCCGCCTTGATCACCAGCCCGTACGGATCCAGCCGCCGCTCCACCTCCTGGGGCGACTTCCAGCGGCGATACCTGACCTGGATGCGGCGCTCGTTCCAGACGGCGTCGGCCACGGCGGGCAGGAACGTCACGGGCTCCGGATCCCGGTACCAGGTGGGCGCGTCCAGATGGAAGCGCTCCTGGATACGGCCCGCGCGGTCGCGCAGCTCGACGGGGAGCGCGGCCATGAGCTTGAGCTGGGCGGCCGTCACCACCGCGCCCAGCCCCAGCTCGGCTGCCGGGCCCGGCAGCCCGGCCAGGAACAGGGACTCGGCCTCGTCCGTCGTCAGGCCGGTGAGCCTGGTGCGGTAGCCGTCGAGCAGCTGGTAGCCGCCCTTGGGGCCCGCGTCGCCGTACAAGGGGATGCCGGCGGAGTGGAGCGATTCGACGTCGCGGTAGATGGTGCGTACCGAGACCTCCAGCCGCTCGGCCAGATCCTGCGCGGTCATGCGGCCGCGGGTCTGCAGCAGCAGCAGGATCGAAACCAGGCGAGAAGCACGCATATTTGCTGACACTACATGTCAGTGACTCCGGCATACCTTCGTCCCCATGAACGACTTCGACTTCCTCGCAGGTCACTGGAACGTCGCCAACCGCCGGCTCGTGAAGCCGCTGGCCGGCAGTGACGAATGGGACGAGTTCCCCGCCTCTACAGTCGCCACCCGGCATTTCGACGGGGCGGCGAGCTTCGACGAGATCAAGTTCCCGACCAAGGAGTTCAGCGGGCTGACCGTGCGCGTCTACAACCCGGGGACGCGGCAGTGGTCGATCTACTGGGCCAGCAGCGCCAGGGGCGTGCTCGACGTGCCACCCCTGGTGGGCGGGTTCGAGGGGAGCAGGGGCGAGTTCTACGCCGACGACAGCCACGAGGGCACGCCGGTGCGGTGCCGGTTCATCTGGACCGTCTTCGATCAGGACACGGCTCGGTGGGAGCAGGCGTTCTCGGTGGACGAGGAGCGTACCTGGGAGACGAACTGGGTCATGGACCTCACCCGCGCAGGAGCGTGACCGCCGTCCCGGCGCCGAGGGCGTTCGCGGAGGAGGCGTCGGCGGTGCTGCGGATCCACAGGACGATCGCCACGGCCAGGATCGCAATGAGCAGCACCAGTCCGCCGGCCACGATCACCCACCACCAGGCCGAGCGAGGCGGCTTGGTCTCGTAGAGGGGCACGTCGGGGAGCATGTCGGGGGTGTAGGGCAGGCGCTGCGTGTAGGGCGTCTCCGGCGGGCCCTGATCGGGCAGCCCTTGCCCCTGCTCCGGTGGACGCTGCTCCGGCGGGAGCTGGCCAGTTGAGCGCTGATCCGGCGAGCGCCGGTCAGGTGGGCGCTGATCCGGGGGGCGCTGATCGGAGAAGCGCTGATCAGGTAAGTGGTGTCCGGGCGGGCTCTGGCCGGGCAGGCGGCCCTCCTGGGACGGACCGGCGCCCGGCAGGGGATAGCGGTGCCTGATCGTCTGGTTGGAATCCTCGTCCTGGCGGCCGGGCTGCTCTCGGTTCATGATCTCCTCAGACGCTGCTGCTGAGTATCGATGTATGCAACATTGTCACACTCGTGAGGGTTGTCCCGTCCAGGTGGCATGACTTCCGTTCTCGTGACAGGCGGCAGCGGGCGGCTCGGCCGCGCGTTGCTGAAGAAGCTCGTCGAGGCCGGGTTCGAGGTGCGGGCGGCGAGCCGTACCGCGCGGGACCCGGCCGACGGCGTGCGGTGGGTGGTGCTGGATCTGACGACCGGCGAGGGGGTGACGCGGGCCGTGGCCGGGGCGGACGTGATCGTGCACCTGGCCTCGGCGCCGTACAAGGGCCGTTACACGCTCCGGGTCGAGCTCGACGGGACGGCGCGGCTGCTCGCCGCGGCTCGCGAAGCCGGGTCGGGGCTGTTCGTCTACACCTCGATCGTGGGCGCGGATCGGCTGCCGTGGGGGTATTTCCGGACGAAGGTACGGGCTGAGCGGCTCGTCCAGGCGGGCGGGGTGCCGTGGACGATCGTGCGGATCACCCAGTTCCACTCGTTCGTCGAGGAGGTTCTACGGGGAATGGGCAGGATCGGCGTGCTCGTGGCCGACCCTGGGATTCCGGCGCAGCCGGTGGACGTGGCGGACGCGGCCGGGCACCTCGTGTCGCTGGTCCGGCGCGGGCCCGGCGGCCGGATCGAGGAGTACGGCGGGCCCGAGGTGCTCACGATGAGCGAGCTCGTGGACACCTGGCTGCGGGCGCGCGGACTGCGCAGGAGGGTGCTCCGGCTCCGGCTGCCCGGCAGGCTGGGCCGGGCGTTCAGGGCCGGCCACCTCATCACGAAGGCCGAGCCCACCGGCACGATCACCTGGGCCGAGCACCTGCGGCGGTCACAAGCTCACTGAAAGCCGCCCGATCGAGCGGCCGGGGAGCAGCTTCAAGCGAGGGCCGCTCCCAGCGGGGGCGGGTCTCAAGCGAGGGCCAGGCCAAGTGAGGGGTCGGTCCCAGGGAGGGCGGAGCTCAGCCCTGGCCCTCGCCGAAAGGCGGCCGGGGCGGCGGCTGCCAGCCGGGCGGCTGCTGGAACGGCGGCTGCTGCGGCGGCTGGTTCCAGTCCTGCTGAGGGTGCTGCTGCTGCCAGTCCCCAGGAGGCTGCTGCCAGCCCGGCCCCTGCGGCTGGGCGGGCTGCTGCTGGGGCCGCCGGGCGACCACGGCCCAGATCAGCAGGCCCGTGCCGGTCGCGTCGAGGAGCAACGTGATGATGTTCGCGATCGCGAACGTCACTTCGAGGTTGCCTTCGAACAGCATCGGCGCCAGATAGGCGAGCAGCGTGCTGACGATCAGGCGCAGCAACAGCAGGATGCAGCCGAACATTCCGAGGATCGCCGCACGCCCGTGGTCCCGCCGGCGCATCGCCATGACGACGATTCCGGCGAGCAACAGCACTCCCATGATGGAGGCGACGATCAGGTTCACCAAGGAGGATAGAGAGAAAAACCCCGTCATCAGCAAACTCCCGCACGTAAAGAGGCAACGCGTTGACGTTACGGGGATTCGCGCAGCTCTTCCACCGCTCTGCTGATCGAGTTGAGGTCGAGCGGACCCTGGTAACGCACCCCGTTCAGGAAGAGGGTCGGCGTGCCGCGCACGCCGCTGTCCCGCCCGGACGCCTCGTCCAGCGCGACCCTGGAGACGTGGCCCGCCACGTCCGACCAGGGCTCGACGTCCAGCTCGGCGGCATAGTGCTCCAGGTCGGCGTCGGTGAGGAAACGCTGGTTGTCGTAGAGGATGTCGTGCATCTCCCAGAACTTCCCGCGGTCCGCCGCGGCCTCCGACACGATCGCGGCGGGGGCGGCCCGCGGATGCAGGGTGCGCAGCGGGAAGTGCCGGAACACCACCCGCACGTCGCGGTGCTTCTTGCGAAGCTCCTCCAGGATGGGGTGGATCCGGCCGCAGTAGGGGCATTCGAAGTCGCCGTACTCGACGATGGTCACGCGGGCGTTCTCCGGACCCCGTACGTGATCCTCGGGCCCCACCGGCACGGAGAGCAGCTCGGGCAGCTCCTCGGCGGGCTCGGCCTCGGGCGGCGCGCAGACCCCGCCCCGATCCCAGGCCATCCGGAAGATCACCCACCCCATCACGGCGGACAGCAGCGAGCCCGCCAGGATCCCGATCTTGGCCTGGGAGTGGATGGCCGGGTCGTCGAAGGCCAGGTCCACGATGAACAACGCCACCGTGAACCCGATCCCGGACACGGCCGCCCCGCCCAGCAGCTGACCCCAGACCAGGTTCCCCGGCAGGATCCCCCACCCGAACCGCAGCGGCAGCCACGTCCCCAGCGAGATCCCCACGAACTTGCCCAGCAGCAGCCCCAGCCCCACACCCCAGGAGACGGGCGAGGTCAGCGCGGCCCGCAGCGACTCGCCGTCGAGCAGCACGCCGGCGTTGGCCAGGGCGAAGACCGGCACGATGACGTAGCTGCTCCACGGGTGCAGGCGCAGCTGCAGCCGCTCGTTCACGGAGACGGCCCGCTGCACCCGCCGCGTGGCCTCCCGGGCGGCCTGCGCGCTCGGCTCGCTGGTGAACTCCTGCACCGCCTCCCCGGCCAGCAGCAGCTTCTGGTCGGTGGGGGCGTAGACGAAGACGAGGATGCCCAGGGCGATGCCGATGAGCGTCGGATGGATCCCGCTCTCCAGCGTGGCCACCCAGAGCGCGAACCCCAGCACGATGTACGCCGGCGCCCGCCAGATCTTCGCCCACCGCAACGTCACGATGGCGGCCAGCAGCAGCGCGGCGATGACGAGCGCGGGCACGGAGAGGCTGGCGGTGTAGAAGATCGCGATGATCATGATGGCCAGCACGTCGTCCACGATCGCCAGCGTCAGCAGGAACGCCCGCAGCGGATCGGGGCACCGGGCCCCCACCACGGCGAGCACACCCAGCACGAACGCGGTGTCGGTGGCGATCGGCACGCCCCACCCGCCCGCGCCGGGCCCGCCGAAGTTGAGCAGCAGGTAGACGCCGGCCGGGACCAGCATCCCGCCGAACGCCGCCACGGCCGGCACCGCGATCAGCCGCCGATCGCGCAGCTGCCCGAGCCGCACCTCGTAGGAGACCTCGAGGCCGATGACGAAGAAGAAGACCGTCATGAGGCCGTCGTTCACCCAGTGGCGCAGGTCCAGGGAGAAGCGGGCGTCGCCGAACGAGATCCCCATGGGGGTGTGCCAGAAGGCCTCGTAGGTGTCACCCCACGGCGAGTTCGCCCACAGCAGGGCCAGGACGGTGGCGATGAGCAGCACGCTGGTGCTGCCGGCCTCGGTCCGGAAAAAGGCGCGCAACATCTCAGATCTCCCCCCGAAGATCTGATCCTAGAACCGCCCCGATCGCCTGCCGCTCGCCGCGTGCCCGCCACGCCGCTCAGCTGCTGAACAGCTGCGCCGCGGCGTCCCAGGCCGGCAGGAACCCGACGATCGCCAGCGTCCAGCTCAGCGCCGGCGCCGAATGCCGGCTCAGCCAGTCGCGCAGCCGCCGCAGCTTCGGAGCTCGCGTTCGGCCAGGCGGCGGACGGCCTGGCCCATCATGCGGCCGTTCATCCGGCGCCACCACGAAGCCGGCACCAGCCGGTTGGCCAGCCGGATCGTACGTCCGGGGACGTGCAGGGCCCGCCGCCTGGCCAGCGCGGCCAGGCCCTCCCGGGCCGCCGCGGCGGCGGGCATCAGCCGGACGGGGAAGGCCGCCCGGTCGAGGCCCAGATGGTCGATGACCGGTGTGTCCACGTTGCCCGGCGCCAGGACGGTCACGTCCACGCCGGTCGCGGCCAGCTCATGGTGCAGCGCCGCGCCGAGACTCTGGACGTACGCCTTGGCGCCGCCGTCGTGCGCCATGTACGGCACTCCCGCGCCGGCCCCGAGCGCCGAGACCAGCACGATCCCGCCCCGTCCGCGCGCGGCGAACCTGCGGCCGAAGGCGTGCACCAGCTCCAGATGCGTCACCGCGTTGAGGGTGAAGCGGCGGTGGAGGTCGGCTAAGGGCTGGTCGAGCAGCTTGCCGGGCTGCCCGGTGCCGGCGTTGGAGATCAGCAGCCCGACGTCCACGTCGGCCGCGGCCTTGATCAGTGCCGCGGCCGACCCGGGCGTGCCGAGGTCGACGGAGACCACGCGGTAGGCGGTCCCGTGCGCGCGCGACAGCTCGGCGCCCAGGGCTTCGAGCCGGTCGGTGGAGCGGGCCGCCAGGACGAGGTCCAGGCCGGCCGCGGCGAGGTGTTCGGCGAAGGCGCGGCCGATGCCGGAGGAGGCGCCGGTGACGACCGCCCATGGTCCATAGGATGAGATTTGAATCATAGTTTAGACTGTAATCTGGATTGTGATCCAACACCAGGCGATAGGCTGCCTCGATGTGAAGACGCCCCCTCCCGATCTCGCCGGACGCCTGTTCGACGTCGGTGAGCAGGTGCTGCGCACCGACCCGCCGCCGCGGCTGGAGGATGTCGCGCTGATGGTGGGCGCGTCGCGAGCGACGCTCTACTACTACTTCTCCGGCCGGGACGATCTGCTGGCGTTCCTGCTGACCACGCACGTCATGCGGGGTGCGGAGGCCATCCGCGGGGCGGCGGAGTCGGAGGGCGGCCCGGAGGCGCGGCTGCGGGCCGCCGTGGACGCGATGATCGGCTACCTCGGGCGCCATCCGGGCATCTGCGCGGGGCTGCTGAGCGCGCTCGGCGCGAGCGGGCGGATGGAGGAGGTCCTGCGGGCCAACGACACCTGGATCGCCGGCCCGGTGCGCGAACTGCTCGCCGAAGGCCGCGCCGCGGGCGTCTTCACGGGCGGCGCCTCGGGAGAGGCAGCGGGGGAGGTCGCGGACGCGGCGAACGCGATCCTGGGCGCGGTCCTGCTCGGCGTCCTGGGCCGATCGGCGTCAGGAGCGGCCGACGACACTTTCCGCCGCCGCCTCACCGACCAGGTGGTCCGCGGCGTTCTGGCCCCTGACACCGTCTGACCGGCCGCCGAGCGTCCCGGGATGCCCGCTGGGGGCGGCACTCGGCGGGCCGCCCCCAGCGGCGAATCTCACAGGTTGCGCAGGTACGCCAGCGACGGCGCGAAGAAGTACTCCCCGCCCTTCATCGTGACCGTTTGGGGCACCTGACCCTGCGGGAGCGATACCTCAGGCTTGCCCCACACCTTGGGGAAGGAGACCTTGATGTCCCGGTCGCCCTGCCCGATCACCGGGTCATGGCCGGTGGCCGGGTTCTCGAAGTCCGCGTTGTTCACCCACTGCTGCTGGGTGAACTCGAACTGCCGCACCAGGCTGCCGTTGAACGCCATGAACAGCAGCCCCACCTCGCCGCTCGGCCGGCTCGCCGGCGGTGAGTCGTCCCAGGGCTCGTCGGTACGCTCCCCGTACGTCTGGCCGCGCCTGGCCATGAGCACGTCACGCCCGAACGAGCGCGGGTTCGTCTTCCTGATGTGCCCGCTGAACGGGCACTTGCTCCCCGTGTCCGCGTCGAAGGTGAAGTCGTTGCTCACCGGCCCGCCACCGGCCGTGCGCTTGCTGGTCAGCGGCGTGCCGTCCTTGAAGCGGCCGACGAGCATGGCGCCCGCCCGGTCGCGGTCGGAGCCCGTCAGGCCGAGGCCGTCCGCCAGCTCCTGCTCGATCTCCTTGAACGCGCGGACGTTCTGCTCCAGCTTCCTGAACACCAGATAGCTGCCGTGGTGCCGGTCCGGGTCCGGCGAGAAGGGGTCGGGTACCAGCACGTTGCTCAGCGGGAACGCCGGGTTCCAGTGCTGCTTCGGCTCCTTGTCCACCTCGTCCCGCACGAACAGCGGCTGGCTGCGGCCGTCCACGTACCCGAAGTGCTCGATCCCGTCGCCTGCGGGGTTGCGCATGCCCTGCCCGGTCTCCTCACCGAGCAGCCGGGCGCTCTCCGGCAGGTCGCCGACGATCTCGTCCCGCAGCGCCGTCACCGTCTCCTGCTCCGCGTCGCCGATCAGGATGACGGCGTGGATCTCCCGCTGGTAGACGCGCTCCCACTGGTCGACCGGCGGGTCGGCGACCTCGGCGATGCGCCGCTTCATCCCGTCGCGGAACACCTTGTCGCCGAACTTGCGCACGTCCTCGACCGAGTGGCCGAGATCGCGATATCCGGCCTTGCTGATGCCGACGCCCACGTACGGCGTGCCCCGGCGGCGGCCGGTGGCGAAGTCGCGCACCTCTTGCAGGTGCTTGCGGGCGGACTTCATCTTCGTGGTCGCGAGCCGGCGCAGGTACGCCCTGCCCTCGGCCATGTCGTTGAACCGGACGAACAGCACGGACAAGTGCTCGCGTACATGAGAGCGCACGATGTTCGGCTGAAGATTGTCGAGCATCGCCTTGGTGTCCGCGTCGAGCGTGGCCGAATCCCAGGCCAGGGGTAGTGCGTTGTTCAGGTCGACAGGCATGTGCCGAATTCCTTCCCCGTTTCGGATGAAACCGGGCCCCCTAACGCGCCGCAGGAGAAACGCTCTCCACGAATCCCCGTATTACCGACGCGCCCCACCTGTACGACTCCCGAGCGAATGTGAAAGTTTCCCAGAATCGGGCCGGTTCGGTTTCCCGATCAGGCGACGGTGAGCGAGGTACGCGCCACGCTGCCGTTGGCGCAGGACACCGTCACGGCGAACGTCCCGGCCCTGGCCGCCTTCAGGCTCGGCGTCCAGATGGCCGCCGGCGTGCCGGGGCGGTTCCTGGCGGGGGTGAAGGCGTTCGAGGCCACCTGCCGCACCTGCGAGCCGCCGCACAGGGCGGTCACCTTCACCTGCTGCCCCACCTTGGCCGTGGCGGGAGAGAGCCCGACGCCCGCGTTGATCCCGGCCGTCCCCGACCCGCCCCCAGGCTGCTGAGTGGCGGTCGGCGTGGCCGTCGGGGTGGGCTTCGGGGTGGCGGTCGGCGTGCCCGTCGGCGACGGCGCGGGGGAGGGGTTGCTCTGGCCGAAGACGACGTCCGAGCAGGAGTAGAACGCCTCGGGGCTGTCCGAGCGCTGCCAGACGGCGTAGATCAGGTGGCGGCCCTGCCTGGCGGGCAGCTTGGCGGCCATCGTGTAGAAGCCGTCGGCCACCACCGGGTTCTGCACCGTGTGGAACGGCTTCGCCTCCAGGTCGGACCACTTCAGCGGCTTGGCCGGGTCGTAGCCGTCCTTAGTGATGTAGAGCTCGAAGGCGCCCTTGTGCGGAGCGGTCGCCCGGTACTTGAACGTATGGGACGCACCGCTCGCCATGGTCGTCGCCGGCCAGTCCGCCCGAGCCTGGTCGAAGCCGCGATACTTGTCCCGGCCCGCGCTGCACAGCTTCCCGTCCGGGATGATCTCGCGGTGCCGACCGGCCGCGTCGGCGATGTTGACCTCGTTCCAGTCGTAGAGGGGCTGGGTGCCGCCGATCGCCACGGCCTGCTTGCACGCGGCCGACTTGGGGCTCTCCGGGCCCTCGCTGTAGCAGACCATGGCCCGGCTGGGCGGGTTGCTCATGGTGCCGTGCGCGGAGGCCGTGCCGGGAGCGACGGCGAGCACGAGCAGCGTGGGGGCGGCCAGAGTGGTGGCGACGAACGCCTTGCGGTTGATCTGCATGCAGATCACCTTGGACCACGTGAAAGGCCGAAATATCGCGGTTAAGGCTCCCTTAAGGCTGGCTTAGGCGCCTTTTCAGGGGTACGCCGAATCCACACCTGCACCTGTGCCCCGCCCAGCGCCGAGCGATCCAGCCGCAGCGAGCCACCGGACGACTCGGCCAGCCGCCGCGCGATGTCCAGCCCCAGCCCCGTCGACCCGCTACCGCTGCTGCCCCGCTCCAGCGCCGACTCCGGGTCACGGATGCCCGGCCCGGCGTCGGCGATCAGCACGCCGATCGCGTCCCTGCCCTCGTGCAGCGTGACGGTGAACGCGGTCCCCTCCGCCGTGTGCCGGAACACGTTCCCGAGCAGCGCGTCCACCACCGCCGTCAGCTCACCGGCCGGCACCGGCACCCGTACCGGAAGGGTGGCCCCGACCAGCTCCCACGGCCGCCGCTGATCCTCCGCCAGCGCCGACCAGAACGTCAGCCGCTCGCGCAGCACCTCCGCCGCGTCGCACGACCGCGCCGCCCTGGACGGCCGCCTGGCCGCCGAGATGATCGTGTCCACCTCGCCCTCCAGCCTGGTCAGCGCCTGGCTCGCGGCGCCGGCCGCCGGTCCGATCCGGTCCAGGCTGAGCCGCAGCGCGGTGAGCGGCGTGCGCAGCCGGTGGGAGAGGTCGGCGGCCAGCTCCCGTTCGGCGGCGAGAAGATGCGTGACCCGGTTCGCCATGGAGTTGAACGCGGTCGCCGCCGCCTGGAGCTCGGGCGGCCCCTCGGGATAGACGCGCTCGCTCAGGTCGCCGTCCCCCAGCGCGGTGGCCGCCGTGCCCAGCCGGCGCGCCGCCCGTACGACCCGGGCCCCGAGCCGGTCGCCGACCAGCACGGAGCCGAGCACCAGCACCACGGCCACGCCGGTGAGCACCGCCCACGAGCCGAGCACGCCCTCGTTGAGATCGTCGGCGGGGACGAACACCTCGATCACCGCGCCCCGGCCGCCGTCCAGCGCGACCGGCCGCAGCAGCACGTACCCGCCGGGCAGCTCCACCGTGCTCGCCCTCGTCTGGGCGGCGGCCCCGGCCACCTCGGCGGCCGGGGCGCGGGTGGCGCCCGCCGTCGCACCGCCCTTGACGTGGACGGCCAGCAGGCCGCGTCGCCCTGCCTCCGTACGGGCCATCGCGTGTTCGAGATCGGCGCCCTCGGTGGTCAGCGCCAGCACCGGGACCAGCGCCGACGCCTGGCGCTCCGCGTTGGCCAGCGCCCTGGTCTGCGCGGTCTCCCTGACGATCAGCGCGAGCGGGACGAGGAAGGCCAGCGCGACCATCGAGGTGACCGCGACCATCAGGACGGCCAGCGTCCGCCTCACCGCAGGCCCCCGTTCAGGCCCCCACGCACGTCGCCGGTCATGCCGGGGCGGCCAGCATGACCCCGACACCCCGGACGGTGTGCAGGTAGCGGGGCTGCGCGGCGCTCTCGCCGAGCTTGCGGCGCAGCCACGACAGGTGGACGTCGATCGTCTGGTCGTCCCCGTACGCCAGCCGCCACACCTCGGTCAGCAGCTCCTGGCGGCCGACCACCCGGCCGGCCCTGGCGGCCAGGTAGGCGAGCAGGTCGAACTCGCGCCTGGTCAGCGAGAGCGGCCCGCCGTCGAGCTGGGCCGCGCGCCGGCCGACGTCCACCACCAGGCCGCCCACCTGGAGCGTCTCCGGCGCGGACGCGGATCTGGCCCGGCGCAGCACGGCGTCGAGGCGGGCGCTGAGATGGTCGCCCGAGAACGGCTTGACGAGGTAGTCGTCGGCGCCCGCCCGCAGCAGCCGGACGATCTCGCTCTCGTCGTCGCGCGCGGTGGCCACGATGACCGGCACGTCGGAGATGCCGCGCACCATCCGCAGGGCCTCGGAGCCGTCCAGGTCGGGCAGGCCCAGGTCGAGGACGACGGCGTCCGGCGGGCGCTGCGAGATCTCCCTGAGCGCGTCCAGCGCGCAGCCGGCGCTGCGCACGGCGTGCCCGCGCGCGCTCAGCTCGTGGATGATCGCCGACCTGACGAATTCGTCGTCTTCGACTACGAGAACCATCGCCATGCGCACCAACCGTACATAATGCGTCTCATGCGTCGAGCCTTTCGATATGTCGCGATCTGGTGCGGAGCCACCGTGGTCGCCGTGTCGGTCTCGTGGTTCGGCGTGCGGGGGGTGCTGCGCAGTGAGTTCGTGGACGATGTGGACGTCGAGCCGTTTCTCGCCCAGACGATCGCGGCCGACCCGGGTCCGCTGATTATCGCCACTCCGACCCCCTCGCCCCGCCGTACTACGAAAAAACCGGAAAAACCGAAAAGTACGGAACGCCAGGAAAGTCCGACCCCGGCCCCGACGCCGACCGTGACCCCCACCCCGTCCGCGCGGACACCCGTGAAGGTGATCACGGTGAAGGGCGGCGAGGTGGCGTTCACGCTCGGCCCCGAAGGCTGCCGCCTCGTGTCGGCCACCCCGGTCAGCGGCTACACCGCCAAGGTCGCCCGCGCCGACGGCTGGATCCGGGTGGACCTGGCCAAGGGCGGGCACGGCACCGGCGTGTTCTGCATCAGCCACGAACGGCGCACCGACACCTGGGAGTACTGATGAAGAGCCGCCGCTGGAGCAGATCGAGCGGCACCCGCGACACGCTGCTGCGCGCCGCCCGCGAGGTGTTCCTGGCCAGGGGGTACGCCGAGGCCACGGTCGCCGACATCGTCGAGGCGTCGGGCATCAGCGTCGGCAGCCTCTACCACCACTTCGGCGGCAAGCCGGGCCTGTTCATGGCGTTGTGGGAGCAGTTCATGCGCGGCCAGGAGGAGCGCACCTCCAGGGCGGCCAAGGCCACCGAGGGGACCCAGGAGCGCTTCCTGGCCGGCGCCCGCGCCTACCTGGCGGGCTCGTGGGAGCAGCGCGAGGTGGCCAGGCTGTTCCTGGAGAGCGACGGGCCGATCGAGTTCGCCACGCTGCGCAGGCAGCGCGGCTGGGACTGGATCGGCGGCAACAAGCGCCTGCTCGGCCTGGCCGACACGCGGCAGAGCCATGTGCTGGTGGTCCTGCTCACCACCATGATGGGCGAGGCGGGGCGCGAGGTGGCGGCCTGCGAGTCCGACGAGGACGCCACGGTGACGATCGACGAGACGATCCGCCTGGTGAGACGCATGCTCTCTACTGCGGACGGCGTATCCGAGCCCCCTCCCTAGGGCCGATTACGCACCCCGCCCTTGGTGCGACCGTAGAGGGCATGGACGCACTCCGCCGGGCCCTGGGCTGGCTCTCGCTGCTCTACGCGCTGATCTTCGCCGCGTTCGCCTTACCGCACGCCGGGATCGTGTCCTGGCCGGTGCACGAGAGCGTGATCGTCCCGGCCGCGATCGTGGAGACGCTGTGCGTCGCCGCCCTGCTCACCGGCGGGTACGGCGCGCTGGCCGGGCGGCCGTGGGCGTGGGACGGGCTGATCTACACCCACGCGGCCGCGCTGGCGGGAGTGGTGCTGGGCATCCTGTCGCTGGCGTTCGGGGCGGCCGACGCGTCGGCGCTGCTCACCTGGTATCACACCGCGATGGCGATCGTGCTCGCCGCCGGGCTGACGGGAGCCTTCTACGTCTCCAGGGTCCGCAGGTAGCCGGCCGCCTCGGCGATGTGGTCCTCGTCGAACACGCGGATCCCCTCCGACTCCAGCAGCGCCGTCGTGACGCCCTGGCCGGGGACGCGGCCGCCGCTGAACGTGCCGTCGTAGACCGCCAGGACGCCGCACGAGGGGCTGCCCTCCTTCAGCACCGCCAGCCGCACGCCGGCCGACCGCGCGGCGGCCAGCGCCGCCCGCGCCCCCGCGACGAACTCGGCGGTCACGTCCGACCCATCGGTGGCCAGCACGCGGGCCGCACCGGAGAGCACGGCGGCCCCGCCCGCGCCGCCCTCGATCTCGGCGGCCGGGCGGGGGATCGCCAGCCCGCCCGCCACCTCGGGACAGAACGGCACGAGCCGCCCCTCCTCGCGCCACGCGGCGAGCCAGGCGTCCGCGCTGGTCTTGGCGCGGCCGTCGTAACGCACCTTGCGGCCCATCAGGCAGGCGCTGACGAGGATCCGTTCCACGCCTTCGATCCTATGAGCGCGATCGGCAGCAGCGACACGGCCGTCAGCGCGATCACGCACCAGAACGCGTAGGTGTACGGCTGCTCCGCACCTGCCCTGGTGAACACCTGCAGCAGCACGGTGAGCACGGCGACGCCGAACGGCGCGGCGAGCCGTACCGCGATCGTGCTCAGCGTGGTCGCGGCCGGGATGGCGACCGGCTCCAGCGTCTTGAACGCGGCGGCCATCACCGACGCCGACACCAGCCCGTGCCCGAGCCCGAGCACGAAGATCGGCACCGGTCCGCCGAACCCCACGAACGCCGCCACCCCCGTCACGGCCACGACGACGCCGGCCGCCCCCACGCCGCGCGGCCCTCTGCTGTCGGTGAGCTTGCCCGCGACCGGCATGGTGATCGCCGCGCCGACGCCCATGGGCGCCAGCAGCAGGCCGGCGTCCAGCGCGCTCCCGCCCTGCGCGAGCTGGCTGTAGAGCGGCACGAGCACGGTGAAGCCGAACATCGCGGCCGAGTAGCACACCAGCGCGGTCACCGCCGAGGTGAACGTCCGGTTGCCGAACAGCCGCAGATCCAGCAGCGCCGCAGAGCTCCGCAGCGTCCGCACGGCGAATACGGCGACCAGCCCCGCGCCGATCCACAGCGCGGGATGCAGGAGCGAGGCGCCGTTGCCCACCTCCGACAGCCCGTAGACGATCCCGGCCAGGCCGGGGGACAGCAGCGCCAGGCCGATCACGTCGAGGCGCTGCGGGCTCGCGCCGGCCGCGCGCGGCAGCAGCAGGAACGCCGCCACCAGCGCCACCGCGCAGAACGGCACGTTGATCAGGAACAGCCACCGCCAGCCCAGGCCCGCCACGATCAGCCCGCCGAGCGGCGGCCCGAGCACCGGCACCAGCATGGCCGGCACCGAGATCATGGCCATCGCGCGGCCCATCCGCTCCTTGCCCGCCGCCTGGGCCAGCATCATCTGGCCGACCGGCAGGAGCAGGCCCCCGCCCAGCCCCTGCACCGCGCGGAAGGCGATCAGGCTGCCGATCGACCAGGCGGCGGCGCTGAGCGCCGAGCCCGCGATGAACAGCACCAGCGCGACGAGCCAGACATTCCGGGTCCCGAACCTGCCCGCCGCCCAGCCGGTGACCGGCACCGTCATCGACAGGGCCAGCAGGTAGCCGGTGACCGCCCACTGCATGGTGGCCGGCGTCGCGCGGAAGTCGCGGGCCAGGGTGCCGAGCGCGACGTTGACGATCGTGGTGTCGAGCATCGTTATGACGACGCCCAGCAGAACGACCAGGGCCGTCGTCCAGAGGGGAGTTCGTACACTGTAGCGCATGTCGTACAGCGTAACACTTTCGTACAGTGTCTAAAATCGGCAGGGTGAGCTCTGTCTGGTCGCGTCCTACGCCGCCGCGCCGCCCCGCACTGACCAGGGAGGCGATCGTGGCCGCCGCCATCGCGATCGCCGACGCCGAAGGACTGGCCGCGGTCTCCATCAGGCGGGTGGCCGCCGAGCTGGACGCGCGGGCGATGACGCTCTACTCCTACATCGAGCGCAAGGAGGACCTGCTGGCGCTGATGCTCGACGAGATCTCCACCGAGGTGCTCGTCGGCGGGCCGCTCCCGGCGGACTGGCGGGCGGCGCTGCTGCTGCTCGCCGGGCGCGAGCGCGAGCTGGTGCGCCGCCACCCCTGGCGGGTGGAGCTGATCTCGCAGCGGGTGGCCGTGGGACCCAACGGGCTGCGGCACGTGGAGCAGAAGCTGGCCGCGTTCGACGGGCTCGGGATCGACCCGCTGACGGCCTGGCGCTATCTCGCCGTGTTCAACGACTACATGACCGGGTTCGTGGTCAGGGAGGCGCTGGAGCGCGGCGCGCCCAGGGAGTCGGGGATCAACGACGCCGAGCGGGCGGCCGTCGCGGAGCCGTACATCAAGGAGCTGGTCGAGAGCGGTGAGTTCCCCAGGCTCGCGCCGATGATCGAGCAGGGCGTGCGGGGCGCGGACGACAACTTCGAGCGCGGGCTCGCCTGGGTGCTGGACGGAATCGAGGGCGACCTGCCCGGGCGATAGCCTTTGTCGCGATGAACACCACCGTCTCCGCGATCGTCATCGCGGGCTCCCTGCTGCTCATGGTGGCGAGCCTGGTCACCGCCTTCCGTGACCGGCCGATGGGTATGGTCCTGCTGGTCGGCTTCGCCGTGCTGGAAGTGGCCGTGCTGGTGCAGGCCGGCTTCGTGATCGCGGCGGTGGCGGGCGGCGCGGGTCCCGCCGACAAGGTCACGCTGTTCGGCTACATCGGCGGCCAGGTGGTGATCCCGCCCGCCGGGGTCTTCCTCGCGCTGGCCGAGCGCAGCAGATGGGGGCCGGCGATCCTGGCGGTCGCCGGGTTCGCGATCGCGGTGATGACGGCGCGGCTGGGGCAGATCTGGTCGGGTGCCGCGTGACCACCTCGATCGGCACCGGGCCCGGGCGCGCCCTGGTCGCCGTCTACGGGCTCTTCTCGCTGGCGGCAGGAGCGCGGGCGGCGGTGCAGATCGCCGGCCGGTTCGGCGAGGCCCCGCTGGCCTATTCGCTGTCGGCCTTCGCGGCGATCGTCTACATCGTGCTCACCGTGGCGCTCCTGCGCGGAGCGCGCCACCTCGCGCTGACCGCGCTCGGCATCGAGCTGGCCGGCGTGCTGCTCATCGGCACCGCGAGCCTCGTCGACCCGGCCGCGTTCCCCGACGAGACGGTCTGGTCGGCGTACGGCAAGGGTTACCTGTTCATCCCGCTGGTGCTGCCCCTGGTGGGCCTCTACTGGCTGTGGCGCAGGCGTTAACGTCCGGCCCGAGCGGGCAGTGTCAGTCCTCATGAGCACGATCGAGCACTCAGAAAACGTCAGGGTCCCCGTCACGGTGGCCTACAACCAATGGACGCAGTTCGAGAGCTTCCCCGAGTTCATGGAGGGCGTGGAGTCGGTCAAGCAGCTCGGCGACACCCGTACGGCCTGGGTGGCGGAGATCGCCGGAATCAGGCGTGAGTTCGAGGCCGAGATCACCGAGCAGCACCCCGACGAGCGCATCGCGTGGCGGACGCTCGACAAGCCGCACCAGGCCGGCGTGGTGACCTTCCACCGCATCGACGAGAACACCACCAGGGTCACGCTCCAGATGGAGTACGACCCCGAGGGGTTCGTCGAGACCGCCGGCGACTGGCTGCAGCTCGTACGCCTGCGGGTCGTCAACGACGTGAAGCGGTTCAAGGCGTTCATCGAGGCGCGCGGCGGCGAGACCGGCGGGTGGCGCGGTGACGTGCCCGGCGGGCACCAGCGCGGCTCCACCTACGACGACAGCGACCGGCCCATGCCGCCCGGCACGGTCGGCAGCCCCGGCGTGCTGCCCGGCGAGGTGCCCGGCGGAACTCCCGGCGGAACGCTCCCGCCGCCCGGACCCGTGCCCCCGCGCGACGAGCCCCCGCAGGGCCCGCGCCCCGTTCTGTGACCAGCCGGTGAGACCGGTCCAAGCCCCCGAATCCCCGAATTCGGGGGCTTTGTCATGGATTGGAATAAATGCGGGTTTCGGTCCTGTTAAGGTGGTGATTCGTCCCATGATTTGATGAGTGGAGGACTTCCCCCGCATGAGCGTGCTCGTCCAAGAGTCCCGAGCCAGGACCGGCCCTCTTGCCTGGTTGCTCGTGCTGGGCATCGTTCTCGCCGCACTGAACCTGCGCACCGCCGTCACCAGCGTCGGCCCGCTGCTCGACCAGCTCTCCGGCGCGCTCGGCATGACGAGCGTGGGCACAGGACTGCTCACCACGCTACCGGTGCTGGCCTTCGCCACCGTCGGCGCGGTCACGCCGACGCTGGCCCGGCGGATCGGCGAGCACCGGCTGCTGCTGCTCGCACTGGTGACGCTGGGCGCGGGCATGCTCATCAGGTCGCTGGTCGGCTCCGCCCCGGTGTTCCTGCTGAGCAGCGCGGTCGCGCTGTCCGGCGGCGCCGTCGGCAACGTGCTCATCCCGACGCTGATCAAGCGTCACTTCCCGGCTCGCACCGGGATCATGACCACCGTCTACACCACGGCCCTGGCGGCGGGCACCATGCTGGCCGCCGCCGCGACCGTGCCGATCGAGCGCGCGTCAGGCGACTGGCACATCGCGCTCGGCGTGTGGGCGGCCCTGGCCGCCGTCGCCGCCATTCCGTGGCTTGCGCTCCTGCGCAGTGAGCCGGAGCGGGACACGGGCGGCCGGGACCTGGGCATCCGCGGCCTGGCGAAGAGCCGGCTGGCCTGGATGATCGCGATCTACTTCGGCACCCAGTCGATGATCGCGTACATCATGTTCGGCTGGCTCGCCACGATCCTCACCGACACGGGGTACAGCACCTCGCAGGCCGGGGTGATCCTGGGGATCTTCACCGCACTGAACATCCCCGTCTCCGTCCTCGTGCCCATGATCGCCTCCCGTTTCCGTGATCAGCGTCCCGTCGTGGCGGGGCTCGTCGTGTTCTACGTGATCGGGTTCGCCGGGCTCTGGGCGGCGCCCGGGTCGCTGGCGCTGGTGTCGGTGGTGTTCGTGTCCGTGGGGATGGGGTCGTTCCCGCTGGCGCTGGTGATGCTGGCGCTGCGCACCCGTACGCCGGAGACGACGGCCGCGCTGTCGGCGTTCGGCCAGAGCGTCGGTTACCTCATCTCCGGTGCGGGCCCGCTGCTGGTCGGCGTGCTGCACCAGACGACGGGCGGGTGGGCGCTGCCGTACACGCTGATCTTCGTGGTGCTCGCCGTGCAGCTGGTCACCGGCCTGTACGCGGGCCGCAACCGCTACCTGGAGGACGAGCGGCCGAAGGCGGCGGCCGAGCCCGCTGAGAGAATCACCGTGTGAGATCCACTGTCGTCACCTTTCCTCAGGGCCTGGTCACAGGCCGTTCCACGATCGTCGGGGCCGTGCCGGTGGGGGACCGGCACGGGCTCGTCGCCGCCGAGACGCCCTTCCACCCCCTCGACCACACCTGGCCCGACCAGCCCGCCGACCGGGGCGCCATCGGGGGCCTGCCGGTCGTCGACTGCGTGACAGGGGCCCAGTCGAACACCGGCGAGGTCTTCATCGGCGAGGCCATCCCCGTGCGGCGCGGCACCGAGGGCTGGGAGTGGCTGGTCGTCCACGTGACGGAGACGCCGCTGCCCGTGGGCGCCGAGGTGGAGCTGGAGGTGGAGCCGGGCTTCCGCGCGGCGCTCTCCGCCGGTCACACGGCCTGCCACCTGGCCGCGCTCGCGCTCAACGCGGCGCTGGCCGTCAGGTGGCGCAAGGAGGCGCCGCTCGACCGGCTCGGCCACCCGGACTTCGATCAGGCGGCGATCGCCTCCTCGCGGATCGAGCCGGGTGGCAGCGTGGACGTCTACCGGCTGGGCAAGTCGCTGCGCAAGAAGGGGTTCTCCGCCGAGGACCTGGATCTCGCGCTGGTCGCCCGGCAGGTGAACGACCGGCTCACGGCGTGGGTGGCCGCCGACGCGCCGGTTCGGGTGGACGTGCCCGGGCCGGGACTGACGGCCCGCCGCACGTGGCACTGTGCGCTTCCGGAGGGGGAGGCGTCCATCCCGTGCGGCGGGACCCACGTGACCGGCACGGCGGAGCTGGGCCGGGCCGAGGTCACGCTCTCGCTGGCCGATTCCGCCCTGACCATGCGCACCACCTGCGGCTGACCGGTGCTCAGGCGGGCGTCAGGTGGGCGATCTTCTCCGGGTTCGCGATGAGGTAGACGGTGTCGATGCGGCCGTCCACGATCAGCAGCGAGACGACCGTGATCACCCGGCCGCCGGCCGAGATGATCATCGCGGGGGCGTTGTTCAGCACCGCCACGCCGAAGGACAGGTCGGAGATGCCGGCCATGCCGATCGAGACCATGAACCGGGCGATGTTGGCGGGGCTGTTGATCGACTGGAGGTAGCGGCTGACGTTCTCGGCGCCGGTGATGATCCGCAGTGCCGCGCGCGCCTTGCCGCCGCCGTCGCTGACCATCGTGACCTCGCCCGCGAACAGCTCGATCAGCTCGTCGAGGTCGCCGCCCGCGGCGGCGTCGATGAAGCGCTCGGTGATCCGCCTGCGCTCGGCGCGGTCCACGTCGAACCGCGGCCGCTTCTCCCGCACGTGCTCGCGGGCCCGCCGGGCGAGCTGCCTGGTCGCCGGCTCGGCCCGCCCGATGATCTCCCCGATCTCGGAGAACGGCATGTCGAACGCCTCCCGCAGCACGAACACGGCCCGCTCCAGCGGCGACAGCGTCTCCAGGACCACGAGCAGCGCCAGCTCCACCGAGTCGGCCAGCTCGGCGTGCTCGGCGACGTCGGGCGCGGTGCTGACCGGCTCGGGCAGCCACGGTCCCACGTACGACTCCCGCCGCGACTTCGCCCACCTCAGCCGGTCGATGGCCAGCCGCGAGGTCACCCTGACCAGGTACGCCTTGGCGTCCTCGACGCTGGTCTCGTCCACGTTCGCCCAGCGCAGCCACGCCTCCTGCACGACGTCCTCGGCGTCGGCGATGCTGCCGAGTATCCGGTAGGCGACTCCGGTCAGCAGGCTGCGGTGCTCCTCAAAGGTCGGCATAAACCTATAGACGTACCACGTGCCGCTCGACGTGACACGCGGGCTCCCGAACTCCGATACACTTGGTGATCGCAAGGGGCTATGGCGCAGTTGGTAGCGCGCCTCCATGGCATGGAGGAGGTCTGGGGTTCGAATCCCCATAGCTCCACTCTCCTTCGCAGCGGCGGTGTCCACAGGACGCCGCCGTTTTCGCTGTCTGGTCGGCTGCCGCCGCCGGTGATTTCATACGGCCATGGGGGCTGACTGGGCGTCGGAGCGGTGCGCGCGGGTGCTGGCCGGGGTGGCGGAGCGGGGTGAGCTCGGCGACACCGATCTGCGTACGGCCATGGCGGAGCTGCGCTCCGGCCACCCGGCGCCGGGTGCGGCGCTGGCGCTGGCCAGGGAGGCGGCCTGCCGGGCCGGGCTCGGGCCCGTCCTGCCCGAGCACCTCGCCGCGGCCGCCGCGCTCTGCTGCGGCTGCGTCGTCGACATGAAGGACGGCCGCGGCCGGTCCATCGCGGCGGCGCTGGCGGCCTGCTGCTACGCCGTGCGGCACGCGGACGTGCACGTGATCACGCGGCTGCCGCCCGAGGCCGCGGAGTTCGGCCGTTTCGCCCCCATGTACGAGCAGCTCGGCCTGCGGGCGGCGCTCCTCACCGACGGGGAGTGGGAGGTGCGCAAGGCGGCCTACACCGCGGACGTCGTCTACAGCGGGACCTACGAGCCGTGCTACGACTACGTGCGGGACAACCTGGCCTGGGACCCGCAGGAATGCGTCCAGCGGGGCCGCCGGGTCGCGATCCTCGACCGGATCGACGACATCCTCCTCCGGCAGGGCCGGGCCCCGGCGGTCATCGGCGACACCGTGGACGAGTCGGCCCGGTGCCGCGAGTTCCAGGAGCAGATCAGGCCGCTGCGGCGGGAGGTGGATTTCGAGGTCTCCGGCAGGCTGGCCCGGCTGACGCCGCGCGGCCTGCGCCGGTTGGGCCTGGACGACGTGCCGGCCCCCTCTTCCCTCGTCCGGCGCCGCATGGCCGAGGCGGCGCTGGCCGCCGCCCACTGCTTCCACCGGGGCGAGCATTACACCGTCCGCGACGGCGTGCTGGCCGGCCAGGTGCCCGAGGGCGTCAGGCAGGCCCTGGAGGCGAAGGAAGGCGTGGCCGTCACCGGCGTGCGGCACACGCTCGGCGAGATCCTGCCCTGGGACTACTACCGGGACTACGACACGCTCGTCGGCCTGTCGCCGACGGCGGCCGTCGCCGCGCCCGCGCTGGACGAGCTGGCCGGAACGGCGGTCGTCGAGGTCAGGAACGGCGCACCGCCCGTCCTGGTGGGATCCAACCAGGCCACGGACGGCACGATGAGCCGCTTCCTCCGCCAGTGGGTCGCGGAGATGCTGGAGTTCACCGACGTACGCCGCCGGCACCGGGAGGCGATGCACGACTACCGCCGGACGTTCCTGACCGGCCGCGACGACGACTTCGCCGGGCGGACGCTCGACTCGGTCGTCAGCGGGTACGTGGCCGCCCGGCACCCCGACGCGCACGGCCTGCACCAGGACCTGAGCGAGCTCTATGCGACGCCGCTGACGGAGGACGACCTGACCGGCGAGAAGGAGCAGGTGCTCGCCCGTGTCCACGCCGACGCGCGGGCGGCGCTGGAGCGCCGGTGGCGCGATCTCGGGGCCGAGTTCGCCGCCGATCTCGCGCGCCGGGTGACGGTCATCGTCATCGACCGGGTCTGGGGGGAGCACCTGATCGCGCTGGACTATCTGTCCTGCCGGCTCACCGAGGACGATCCGCGGGACGTGCGCGCCCGCTACCACCGGCGGGCCGCCGCCCTGTACGACGCCACCGTCCACCAGATCCACGAGCACGCCATGGGCTACCTGTTCAACCTGCACGTGCAGGACCAGTGACCGGCTGGGAGGAACCCGCATAATCGGGATGTCCGTCGCGAAAAGCTCAGGGAGTTCCATCATTGGTGATCATCGGTCAGGAGACCTCTTTCGACGAGTCCGAAGTCTTCGAGCTGTACGACTCGGTCGGCTGGGGACCGTGGACGCGTGACATCGCCCGGGTCTGCCGGGCCCTCGTGAACTCGCACCTCGTCCTCGCCGCCAGGGACGAATCGGGGCGGCTGCTCGGCCTCGCCAGGACCGTGTCGGACGGCGAGATGGTGTGCTACGTCCAGGAACTGCTGGTCGACAAGGGGGTGCAGGGACAGGGCATCGGGCGGCGGCTGCTGGAGGACCTCATGGAGCGGTACGCGCACTGCCGCTACTTCCTGCTGACCACCGATCACGAGTCCACGCGGGAAGGGGCGGCGAACCACGCCTTCTACCGCCGCCTCGGCCTGATCGAGCACCACGAGCAGGAGCTGTCGGCGTTCGGCCGCCGGGTCGAGGGCTCCTGAGCGGCTCACGGGAGGGTGGCGGCCAGGGCCGCGTGTTCCCAGCGGATCTGCTCCCACGCCTGCTCCACGTGCCGCCGCTCGGTCGCCGGGCCCCCGACGGCCATCCGGAGCAGCACCCGCCCGGCGACCTTGGTGTGCGTCATGTACATCGATCCACTGGCGTTGAGCAGCTCCATCAGCCGCATCGTGGCCCGGTCCGCCTCGTCCGCCGGCAGGCCCGGCCAGACGGGGCGGAAGCAGACGAGCCCGAGCGGACGCGGCTCGCGCACCTCGAACCCGGGGTCCGCCGAGATCCACGACGCGAGGTCCTGGGCCAGCCGCACGCCCTCGCGGATGTGCGCGCGCAGCCCCTCCGCCCCGTACCAGCGGATCACCGACCACAGCTTCAGCGCCCTGAACCGCCTGCCGAGCGGCACCTGCCAGTTCCGGTAGTCGACGACGGAGCCGGTCGAGGTGGCGGCGTTCCTGAGGTAGTCGGGCAGGATCGACAGCGCGCCGAGCAGCGGGGCCCGGTCGCCGGTCCAGAGCACGGCGCAGTCGAAGTTCGTCAGCAGCCACTTGTGCGGGTTCGTGGAGTAGGAGTCGGCGTACTCGGCCACCCCGTCGTTCAGCCAGCGCAGCTCGGGGCAGACCGCCGCGACCCCGGCGTAGGCGGCGTCCACGTGCAGCCAGATCCCGCGCTCGCGGCACACCGCGCCGAGCGCGGCCACCGGGTCGACGGCCGTGGTGGAGGTGGTGCCCACGGTGGCGCACACCATGGCGGGCACCGTGCCCGCCGCCGCGTCCTCGTCGAGCAGGGCACGCAGGTGGCCGGGGTCCATGGCCAGCGTGTGCGGGTCGACGTCCACCACGCGTACGCCCGCCGCCCCCAGGCCCGCGATCCGCGCCGCCTTCTCCAGCGACGAATGCGTCTGGGACGAGACGTACATCGTGTACCGCCGGGTGATCCCCTCGGCGGTGACCCGGCCGCTGCCCGCCCGGTGCAGCCCGGCCAGCAGGGCGACCAGGCACGCGCTCGACGCCGAGTCCTGGATGACGCCGCCGCCCGCCGCGTCCGTACGGAAGCGGGCCGGCAGGTCCAGCAGCCCGGCCAGCCAGTCGACGACCACGGTCTCCAGCTCCGTGCACGCCGGGCTGGTGACCCACAGCATCCCCTGCACGCCGAGCCCGCTGGAGAGCAGATCGCCCAGGATGGCCGGGCCGCTGGCGTTCGAGGGGAAGTAGCCGAAGAAGCCCGGGTGCTGCCAGTGCGTGATGCCGGGCAGCAGGATCCGCCCCAGATCGGACAGCACGCTCTCGAACGGCTCGCCCTCCTCGGGCGGCTCCGGCGGCAGGGCGCGCCGGATCTCTCCGGGCTTGACCTGCGACATCACGGGTTGCGACTCGATGCCGGCGAGGTAGTCCGCGATCCAGTCGATGACCTGCCTGCCGTGGCGGCGGAACTCCTCCGGGCTCATGTGAGCACTCATTCGCCCACTCTTTAACCACGCGGAGGCGTTGAAAAGGGGCGGCGGCACAAAGTGGACGGGCCGGAGGCTTTCGCCCCCGGCCCGTTCTATCTCAAGCGGTCATCGACCGCCGAGGGTCTTGCGCCAGTGCAAGCCGCCGGGCAGGTTGACCGACAACGTGCGGCGGCCGTCCGCCGTCTTCGTCACCCGGAACAGCCTGTTGCCCCAGCTATGTCCCACGCCGCCGCGGGACAGGTTCAGCCGGAAGGGGCCGAACTTGATCGACTTTCGGTAGCCCCAGCCCATCGCTTTCCTCCTGTTGAGATCGGCGAGGGCTTTCCGCTACCCATGCGAGGCGCGATATATCGGGTTTAGTAATGTTTGTGGTATCTGCGGGAGCCGAACGTCTTACCTACGTGGAATCCGCCGGGCAGGCGGACGGACAGGTGACGGCGGCCGTCGGGGCTGGTCGTGATGTGAAAGCGCCGGTTGCCGTAGCTGTGGCCGACGCCGTGCCGGGATAGGTTGATCCGGAACGGTCCCACCTTGATGGACTTCCTGTAGTGCCAGCCCACTGCCCCTCCTTCGCCGTCACGTACTCACCCTGACAACGGGCGGGTCGTCCGCGGAGTTCCGCCCGCCGCGCTTCCGAGCGTTTGCGCCAGGGCCTCCAGCGCGTGCGGGTAGGCGCGGGCGGACGGGGCGGCGTACCCGATGAGCAGGCCCTCGGGGCCGCGGCCCGACCAGAGCGGGGAGGCGCCGCGCAGGGCGATGCCGCGACGCTCGCACTCCCGCAGGACGTCGGCCTCCGCGGGGCCGCCGTCCGGGAGCAGGAGGAGGGTGCGCAGCCCGGCGGGCACCCCGGGCAGGGCCACGCCGGGCAGCGGCTGGTCCGGTCCGGGGCCGAGTCGGGCGAGCAGCAGGTCGCGGCGGCGGCGGTAGCGCAGGCGGGCGGCGCGCACGTGGCGGTCGTAGTCGTGGGTCTCGATCAGCCTGGCCAGCACGAGCTGGCCCAGCGCCTCGGTGTGGGCGTCGGCGTACAGCTTGGCCTCGGTGACCGGGCCGAGCAGCGCCTGCGGCAGCGCCATCCAGGCCAGGCGCATGGCGGGGGCGAGCGTGTCGGAGGTGGTGCCGCAGTACACGACGTGCTCGGGCGCGGCGCCCTGGAACGCGCCGACCGGCTGCCGGTCGTAGCGGAACTCCCCGTCGTAGTCGTCCTCGATCACCACGCCGCCCCGGGCCGCCCACTCGCGCAGGGCGCGGCGGCGGGCCGGGTGCAGGGGGACGCCCATGGGGTATTGATGTGCGGGCGTGACGACCGCGGCCGCGACGTCGCCGGTGAGGGTGTCCACCTGCGCGCCGAGCTCGTCCACCGGCAGCGGGACGACCCGGCGTCCGGTGCGGCGGACCACCTCGCGGTAGAAGTCGTGGCCCGGCTCCTCGACGGCCACGGGCCCGCCGATCACGCTCACGAGCAGGTTGAGCGCCTGGGTGAAGCCCGTGGTGACCATGATCTGGTCCGGGGTCGTGAGCACGCCGCGGGTCCTGGCGAGGTAGCCGGTCAGCGCCTCCCGCAGCTCGATCCGGCCGCGCGGGTCGCACCGGCTGAACACCTCGGCGGGCGCGGTCGACAGGACGTGCCGGGTGGCGCGCAGCCAGGCCCGCGCGGGGAAGGCCGACACGTCGGGCTGCCCGGGCCGCAGATCATGCACCAGCCGCCCGGCCGCCCCGCCCCCGGGCCGTGACGCGGGCGGGGGTGGCGAGGGGCGATTGGACGCAGGGGCCGATGGCCTGGCCGGGCGGGTGTCGCGGGCCGGGGCCGGGACGGCGGCCACCTCCGTCGCGGCCCCCGGCCGGGTGGTCAGGTAGCCCTCCTCGGCGAGCTGGTCGTACGCGGCGCTCACCGTGCCACGCGACAGCCGCAGCTCGGCCGCCAGCGAACGGGTCGAGGGCAGCCGGGTTCCGGGCGGGAGCCGGCCGTCCCTGATCGCCCGGCGCAGCGCGTCCTCCAGCGCCCGCCGCCGGCCTCCCGAGGCGGCCAGCTCCAGATGCAGGTCCACGCCCGAACTGGCCCAATGTTTCGTCACAGAACTGGATCTTACGGTTGGTCCGGTTCCTGGCCGTACGGTAGGTGAGCAGCCAGAACCGGAAGGACCACCTCCATGATCGTGATCGCCCACCTGAGCGACGTCCACATCGGCGCGACGCCCGAGAGCGCCGGTCGTGCCGGATCCGTCATGCGCTATCTCGACGCGCTGCCCTACGACCTCGACGCGGTGCTCGTCACCGGCGACATCGCCGACCACGGGCGCGCCGAGGAGTACGCGGAGGCGGGCAAGCTGCTCACCTCACGCCATCCCGTCCTGATCGGCCCCGGCAACCACGACGTGCGGGAGGAGTTCCGCAGGAGCCTGCTCGGCGAGCAGCGACCGTCGGCGAAACCGATCAACCAGGTCTACCGCAGCGACCGGGCGGTCTACGCCATGTGCGACTCGTCCATCCCCGGGCAGGACGACGGGCACCTGGACGAGGAGACCCTCGCCTGGCTGGACGGCGTGCTGGCGGGGACGGACCTGCCGGTGTTCGTGGCCTTCCACCACCCGCCGGTGCTGCTGCACAGCCCGCCGGTGGACTCGATCAGGCTGCACCGGCACGAGCCGCTCGAAGCTCTGCTGGCCGCCCGCCCCAATGTGGCCGCGGTGCTGGTCGGCCATGCCCACATGGGGGTCGCCACCACCTTCGCGGGCCACCCGCTGCTGGTCGCGCCGGGCGTCGTGTCCACGGCGCTGCTGCCGTGGGAGGGCGGGATCTCGTTCGAGACGTGCCTCGACTACGACCTTCCGCCGTCGATCGCGTTCCACGTCCTCGACGACGCGGGCCGGGTGACCACCTACCACCGGGTGATCATGCCCTAGCAACGAGGCCCCGGCCGCACTCGGTGGTGCGGCCGGGGACTGGGGCTCACCGCTCCGTGAGGCGGACGAAGGTCACCGAGTGGGCGGGGAAGTCGTAGGTGAAGGCCGAGGAGAAGCCGGTCACCCGCCGCTCCACCGGCGCCACCCGGTCCGGCTCGGCGATCGAGTTCGTGTCCGACGGCGCGCCGGTCAGCGTGGTCACCGTCGCCTCCGGCCGGACGCGGGCGCCGCCCAGGTCCACCCGGCCGCGTACGGAGGTGTCCTGCGCGTTGACGACCTTGAGCGTCACCGACTTCCCTTCCCTGGACACCACCTGGTAGAGCGGCTCCACCGCGGCGCTGTCCACGAACGCGTTGATCTGCTGCCCGTCCAGCCAGGTCGTGATCTTGCGTCCGTCGACCTGGATCTTGAGCCGGTAGTCGCGGCCCGTCTCGACCGTGGTGGCGGACGTGGCGATCGACGACTTGCCGCCGTTCACGGCCTTCTCGACGGCCGACTGGGTGTTGCCCCAGCCGCCGACGTTCCACCAGTAGAAGTTGCCCGTGTCACGGACCCCGAACATCACCAGGAAGCCCTCCGCGCCCGCCGTCTTGCGGGCGGTCACCTCCATCGTGTAGTTCGACCACCCGGCCGAGCCCGCGGTGGACCTGGCGTCCTCGACCTGCGCCGTCTGCGCGTAGGCCCCGTCCTGCACGGCCCACGTGCCCGCGCCGGGCGTCCACGCGCCGGCGCCCGCCGCGAAGTCGTCCGACAGCAGCACGGTCCCGTCGGCCCCGGTGACCTTGACGTCGTCGTACCTGACCTGGGTGTTCCACGCGCCCAGGCCGATCGCGCCCGAGATGTCCGCCACCGGGGCGGCCGCGCCCTCGAACGTGCTCGGCAGCACCCGGTCGCCCACGTTGGTGGAGAACAGCCGCTGCACGTAGTAGCTCGGCGAGCCGTACGCCTGGTCGTTGTCGAACCAGATGAGGTCGGGCGTCCAGTCCACGTAGTCCACGTTGGCCAGCAGCGGCGCGTACGAGGACAGCTCCACGACGTCGGCGTTGCGCTCGATGCCCGTCAGGTAGGAGGCCTCCGCCAGCGCGTTGGAGAACGCGTTGCCCCTGGAGGCGTACTCGCCCACGAACACCTTCGGCCCGGTCCTGTCATAGGAGTCGTAGCGGTGGTTGTTGGCCAGGAACCAGTCGGGGTTGTTGTAGTAGTGCTCGTCGACCAGGTCGGCCTTCTGGTCGCGGGCGAACTGCCACATCCGGTCGAACCAGGCGCCCTGCGACGTCTGCCCTGAGTTGCTGATGATCTTGATCTTGGGATACTTCGCCCGGATCGCGTCGGCGAACTTGGGGTAGTTCGCGAAGAACTCCGGATAGATCTCCTCGTTCCCGAGCCCGATGTAGTCCAGCCCGAACGGCTTCGGATGCCCCATCGCCGCCCGCTTCGCGCCCCAGGCCGACGTCACGGGCCCGTTGGCGAACTCGATCAGGTCGAGGGTGTCCTGCACCCATCTGGCCAGCTTGGCCTCGTCGGTCAGCGGCCGGTTCTCGCCGCAGCCGTTCACGCCCACCGACAGCACGGGCAGCGCCTCGGCCCCGACGTCCTCGGCGAACTGGAAGTACTCGTAGTAGCCGATGCCGTAGCTCTGGTTGTAGCCCCAGAAATTGAAGTTCGCCGGCCGCTCCTCGACCGGGCCGATCGTCTCCTTCCACTGGTAGATGCGCCGCCGGTCCTGGTTGTCGGTGTAGGGGTCGTACGTGCCGACGTTCGTCACGCAGCCGCCGGGGAAGCGCAGGAACTGCGGCTCCAGGTCGGCGATCAGCTTCGCCAGGTCGGCGCGCATGCCGTTCCTGCGGCCCTTGAAGGTGTCGCGCGGGAACAGCGAGACCATGTCCAGGTCCGTCCGCCCGGCCGGGGCCCGCACCACCAGGCGACCCGCGTCGGTGGTGCCGGAGGCCGTGAACGACGCCGTGTACTTCGCCCAGCCGCCCTTGACCTGTAGCGTCGCCTTGCCCAGCACGGTCGTGCCGTCCTCGGCCGTGACCGTCAGCGCGCCCGCCTCCGTGCGCCTGGCCCACAGCGACAGGTCGTAGCGCCGGCCGGTCTTCAGCGGCAGGCCGCGGTTGAACCCGGCGTTGACGGCCCCTGCCGTGCCGTCGCCGGTGACGTCCAGGCGCAGGTAGTTGCGGTTCTGGAGGTTCAGCGGCGCCTCGCCGGCGACCGCCAGCGTCGCGGTGGCGCCCCGCTCGGCCTTGCTCCACGCGGTCAGCCCCGTGTAGGAGCCCTCGTCGGTGGCGTTGAACTCGAACGAGCGGTTCTGGACCAGCTCGGCGTACAGGCCGCCGTCGGCGGCGTGGTTGATGTCCTCGTAGAAGATGCCGTACAGGTTGGGGCCGACCTCGGTGCCCTTGGCCTTGGTGTCCACGGTGAGCTTGCCCGAGGTGTAGCCCTCGATCCCGAACTTCGCCGCCTCCGTCCCCATGACCAGCCTGCCGTCGCTGATCGAGGCGTTCCGGCCGCCCGAGGACACCGTGACCTTGCCGCCGCCCGCGTCCTTGAGCAGGAAGACCGACCCGGTCCTGCTCAGCCGCACCTTGGGGGTGGCCTCCAGGTACTTGCCGGTGGCCGTGTCCTTGAGCGTGACGCCGTCGCCGCTGGGCCCGGCCGTGACGGCCAGGCTGGTCATCGGCGCCTTCGCCGTCGCCCGCACCGCCCCCGACGGATCCGCGACCAGGTACGGCAGCGTCGCCGCGCGCAGCGTGAACGGCCCGGACGGGACCACGGCGCGCCCCTCGCTCGCCTTGATCGCCAGGTAGTCGAAGTCCACGCGCATGGACGTGCCGTTCTGGGCCGAGAGCCCGAACAGGCCGACCTGCCTGACGTCCAGCTTCGCGGTCATCCTGGCGGCCTGCGCCCAGGCGGCGCCGTCCCAGTAGGAGGAGACGAACTCGTCACCGGTCCGCGCCAGCTTGACGATCTCGGCGGCCGAGCCAGGCCTGGCCGCGAAGCCCGAGGTGAAGGCCGCGCCCACCTCGGTGGCCGTCTCGATCACCGGCCCGCCGGCGAACCCCACGTGGGCCAGCCCGGCCCGTACGTAGTTGTCCCAGTCCTGCCAGGCGAGCAGGCCCGCGCTCTGGTAGTCCAGCGTCACCGGCGCGCTCAGCTTGGTGACCAGCTCGAAGTCGCCGGCCGGGATGTCCACCAGGAAGAGGTTCCTGGCGTTGTTGGTGCCCTGGTGGGTGTCGCCGGTCAGCGTGTCCAGGTGCAGCGCGCTGCCTGACAACGACCATCGCGAACTGTCAGGCGACAGGACCGTCCAGTCCTGGCCGAGCGTGGTGCCGTCGAACTGGTCGACGACGGCGCCCTCGGGGATCGGCTCCGCCAGCGCCACGGCTTGCCCGGGCGCCACCAGCAGACCCGCCAGGAGCAGGGCCGATAAGGCGATTCGCGTCATGAGTGGGGGGCTCCTCAACGGTTGTTAGCGTTAACAATTCGAGTGAGCGTTAACAACAGCGATTCGCGACAAGTTAAGGACCCCCGCCTGGCCTCGTCAAGAGGGGTGCTCGCGTAACCCGACCGTAATCCGGCGGCCCTTGACGAGACCCGTTGTTAACGTTCACAGTCGTGGCCAAGCCAGGAAAGGAGCACGGCAGTGGGATCCAGCCTGGGACGCCGCCTGCCGGTCATGGCCGATGTGGCCAAGGAGGCCGGTGTGTCACATCAGACGGTCTCACGTGTGCTCAACGATCACCCGAACGTGCGCAGCGAAACCCGCACCCGGGTGCAGGAAGCGATCGACAAGCTCGGCTACCGCCGCAACCTCGTCGCCCGCGCCCTGGTCACCAAGCACTCCAGGACACTCGGAGTGGTCAGCTTCGACACCACGCTGTACGGTCCGGCCAGCACGGTCTACGGCATCGAGCAGGCGGCCAGGTCGGCCGGCTACTTCGTCAGCATCGTCAGCCTCAAGTCCATCGACAAGGCCGGCGTCCGCGATGCCCTCGACTACCTGGCCGACCAGGGCGTGGACGGCATCGTCGTGGTCGCGCCGCAGCGCTCGGCCGCGCAGGCCCTGGCCGACCTGCCGCTCGGCATCCCCACCGTGGCCGTCGAGGGCGGCGAGGCGGGGACGGTGTCGGTGGTCTGCGTGGACCAGCTCGCGGGCGGCAGACTCGCCACCGAGCATCTGCTGTCGCTGGGACACGAGACGGTCTGGCACGTCAGCGGTCCCTCCGACTGGCTCGAGGCGGAAGGACGCGTGGCCGGGTGGCGGGCCGCGCTGGAGCAGGCGGGCCGCGAGGCCCCGCGACCGCTCGCAGGGGACTGGAGCCCGCGCTCGGGGTACGAGGCGGGGCGCAGTCTGGCGAGCATGACGAACGTCACGGCGGTCTTCGTCGCCAACGATCAGATGGCGCTGGGAGTGCTGCGGGCGTTCACCGAGCAGGGGGTGAGAGTGCCCGAGCGGGTGAGCGTGGTCGGCTTCGACGACATCCCCGAGTCGGAGTTCTTCTCGCCGCCGCTCACGACCATCAGACAGGACTTCGACGCGGTGGGAAGACACAGCATCGAGGTGCTCGTACGGCAGCTCGAAGGCGGTCATCAGGACCGGGAGCGGCTCGTGGTGCCGCCGACGTTCGTCGCCAGGGTCAGCACGGCCCCTCGGGGCTGAGCGGCGCCGGAGGCGGCCGGGTCGTACAGGGAAGGCAGGAAGCGCTGGCGCCCGCCCCGGGATGTTAGCGTTCACATCAGAAGGGAACCCCCCACGTGTTAAAGAGGATCTCGGCGTTGATGCTCGCCGGGCTCACCGCGATGTCGGTGGCAGCATGCGGCGGCGGCAGTGGTGGCACCGGCGGCTCGGGCGGCGGCGGTGACGCGATCACCATGGGCTTCTCCCAGGTCGGTGCGGAGAGCGGCTGGCGGACCGCGAACACCAAGTCCGTGCAGGACTCGGCGAAGAACGCGGGCGTGACGCTCAAGTTCTCCGACGCCCAGCAGAAGCAGGAGAACCAGATCAAGGCCATCCGCTCCTACATCCAGCAGAAGGTGGACATCATCGCCTTCTCGCCGGTGGTGGAGTCGGGCTGGGAGACGGTGCTCAAGGAGGCCAAGGACGCGAAGATCCCGGTCATCCTGACCGACCGCGCGGTGGACTCCAAGGACACGACCCTCTACAAGACCTTCCTCGGCTCGGACTTCATCGAGGAGGGCAAGAAGGCCGGTCAGTGGCTGGTTGAGGAGTACAAGTCCAGCACCGACCCGGTCAACATCGTCGAGTTGCAGGGCACGACGGGCTCGGCGCCGGCCAACGACCGCAAGGCGGGCTTCGCCGAGGTCATCGGGGCCGAGTCGAAGTTCAAGATCGTCGCCTCGCAGACCGGCGACTTCACTCGCGCCAAGGGCAAGGAGGTCATGGAGGCCTTCCTGAAGTCCAACCCGGACATCGACGTGCTTTACGCGCACAATGACGACATGGGGCTGGGCGCGATCGAGGCGATCGAGGGCGCGGGCAAGGTGCCCGGCAAGGACATCAAGATCATCACTGTGGACGCCGTCAAGGACGGCATGCAGGCGCTCTCCGACGGCAAGATCAACTTCATCGTCGAGTGCTCCCCGCTGCTCGGCCCGCAGCTCATGGACCTGGCCAAGAAGGTCATCAAGGGCGAGCAGGTGCCCGCCCGCGTGGTGACCGAGGAGACCACGTTCAACCAGGAGCAGGCCAAGCAGGCTCTGTCCACCCGCCAGTACTGACCGGGCGATCGGGCCGGCCGAACCGGCCGGCCCGATCCCGCGAGGGAGTGCCGTCGTCTGGAGGAGTGGCGGGAGCGAAGCGACCAGAGCGGGGGAAGACGGCGGCGTGAGGCGACCGAGCCCGCCTCACGGAGTGAGGCCAGTAAATGCAGTGGGAGTGCCGTCGTCTGGAGGAGTGGCGGGAGCGAAGCGACCAGAGCGGGGGAAGACGGCGGCGTGAGGCGACCGAGCCCGCCTATGCGAAGCAGAGGCCAAGTAAATGCAGGAGGTTGGATGGCCGTACCCGCGCCGGTCCTGACGATGAGCGGGATCGGCAAACAGTTTCCGGGCGTGAAAGCCCTGGACGGCGTGGACCTGCGACTGCTGCCCGGCGAGGTGCACGCCCTCATGGGCGAGAACGGCGCCGGCAAGTCCACCCTGATCAAGGTGCTCACCGGCGTGTACCCCGCCGACGCGGGCACGATCGAGCTGGGTGGCGCGCCTGTCGTGTTCGGCAGCCCCCAGGAGGCGCAGCAGGGCGGCATCAGCACGGTCTACCAGGAGGTCAACCTCTGCACGAACCTCTCGGTGGCCGAGAACATCTTCATCGGCCGCGAGCCGCGCCGCCTCGGGCGGATCGACTGGAAGCGGATGCGGGCCAGGGCGGGTGAGCTGCTGTCCCGGCTGGAGCTGAGCCTGGACGTGTCGGCGCCGCTGTCGTCGTACTCGCTGGCGATCCAGCAGATGGTGGCCATCGCGCGGGCGATCGACATCGAGGCGAGGGTGCTGATCCTCGACGAGCCCACCTCCAGCCTGGACGCGGACGAGGTCGAGCAGCTGTTCAGGGTGATGCGCAACCTCAAGGAGGAGGGCATCGCCATCCTCTTCGTCTCCCACTTTCTCGACCAGATCTACGAAATTTCGGACCGTATGACGATTCTTCGTAACGGTCGGCTCGTCGGCGAATACCTCACCCGCGAGCTCAGCCAGATCGAGCTGGTCGCCAAGATGATCGGCCAGGAGCTGGCCGCGCTCGAACGGCTGCACGGCGAGGCCAAGGTCTTCGACCGGACGCTCGTCGAGGCACGCGAGCTCGGCAGGCCGGGCGCCATCGAGCCGTTCACGCTCAGCATCCACGAGGGCGAGGTCGTGGGCCTGGCCGGGCTGCTCGGCTCAGGCCGTACGGAGATCGCCAGGTTGTTGTTCGGCGCGGACCACGCGGGCACGGGCGAGATCGCGATCGGCGGGTCGCCCACGTCGTTGCGCACGCCGCGCGCGGCGATGACGCACAAGATCGCGTTCTGCTCGGAGAACCGCAAGGCCGACGGGCTCATCCCGGACCTGACCATGCGCGAGAACATCATCCTGGCGCTCCAGGCGACCAGGGGCTGGACCAGGCCGGTGCCGCGCGAGCAGCAGGACGAGCTGGTCGGCGGGTACATCAAGGCGCTGAAGATCAGCCCGCCCAATCCCGAGCACCTGGTACGCAACCTCAGCGGCGGCAACCAGCAGAAGGTCGTGCTGGCCAGGTGGCTGATCCTGGAGCCCAGGCTGCTCATCCTGGACGAGCCCACCCGGGGCATCGACGTCGGCGCGAAGGCCGAGATCCAGCGGCTGGTGGCCGAGCTGTCCGACGGCGGCATGGCCGTGCTGTTCATCTCCGCCGAGCTGGAGGAGGTGCTGCGGCTCAGCCACAAGGTGGCCGTGCTGCGCGACCGGCGGCTGGTGGCGGAGCTGCCCAACGACGACGGGCTGACGACGGACGTGCTCATGGAGACGATCGCGAGCGGAGGCAGAGTCTCATGAAGGGCCTCATGAAACGCCTGCTCTGGCCGGTGGTGGTCCTGGTGCTGCTGCTGGCGCTGAACGTGATCTTCACGCCCAGCTTCTTCTCGATCCAGGTCAGGGACGGCCACCTGTACGGCAGCCTGATCGACATCCTGCGCTTCGGTGCGCCGCTGATCCTGGTCTCGCTGGGGATGACGCTGGTCATCGCGACCGGCGGCATCGACCTGTCGGTGGGCTCGGTGGTGGCGATCTCGGGCGCGCTGGCGTGCCTGCAGATCAGCCAGGACCAGGGCGTGTTCACGGCGGTCGCGGTGGCGCTCGGGCTGTGCCTGGTGCTCGGGGCCTGGAACGGGTTCCTGGTCGCGGTCATCGGCATCCAGCCGATCATCGCCACGCTGATCCTCATGGTGGCCGGGCGCGGCCTGGCCCAGCTCATCACCGACGGCCAGATCATCACCGTCAACAGCCCGTCGTACAAGGTGATCGGCGGCGGCTACTGGCTGACGGTGCCGTTCGGCATCCTCATCGTGCTGGTGGTGCTGGCGATCACCGCGTTCCTGACCCGGCGGCTGGCGCTGGGCATGCTGATCGAGTCCGTCGGCGGCAACGCCGAGGCCAGCAGGCTGGCGGGCATCAGGTCGCGCGGGATCATCATCATGGTGTACGCGTTCGCCGCCCTGTGCGCGGGCGTGGCCGGCCTGATGATCAGCTCGAACGTCTCCAGCGCCGACGGCAACAACGCCGGCCTGTGGATCGAGCTGGACGCCATCCTGGCCGTCGTGATCGGCGGCACGTCGCTGGCCGGCGGGCGGTTCTCGCTCGGGGGCACGGTGCTCGGCGCGCTGATCATCCAGACGCTGACCACCACGATCTACTCCATCGGCGTGCCGCCGGAGACGACGCTGCTGTTCAAGGCGCTGGTCGTGACGGCCGTCTGCCTCATCCAGTCCCCGTCGTTCCGGGAGAAGGTCTTCCACCGGCGAGGCCGCCCACTACCGCCGACCCCGGCGCCAGGAGAGAACGTACGCGTGCGCGAAGGAGTGCGGCCATGAACGCGAGGGAGTGCCGTCGCCTGGAGGAGCGGCGGGAGCGCAGCGACCAGAGCGGGGGAAGGCGGCGGCGTGAGGCGACCGAGCCCAGCCGAACGGAGAGAGGCCAGTGGACACAGCGCCGTCGCCTGGAGGAGTGGCGAAAGCGCAGCGACCAGAGCGGGGGAAGGCGGCGGCGTGAGGCGACCGAGCCGCCGAACGGAGTGAGGCCATGAACACGACCACGACGCTTGGGCGGACCTCCGTGCCGGCCAAGTACTTGCCGGTCCTGGTGACCGGGTGCCTGTTCCTGGCCATGTTCGTGGTCGGCGGGATCCGTTACGAGGGGTTCGCCAGCGGCCAGGTGGTGCTCAACGTCTTCATCGACAACGCCTTCCTGCTGGTGGTGGCGGTCGGGATGACGTTCGTGATCCTGACCGGCGGCATCGACCTGTCGGTCGGCTCGGTGGTGGCGCTGTCCACGATGATCTCGGCCAGCCTGATGGCGGGGCCCGGGTGGCCTCCGTACCTGGTGGTCCCGCTGGTGCTGGTCATCGGGTCGGGGCTGGGGCTGGTGATGGGCTACATCGTGCACGCCTTCGACATCCAGCCGTTCATCGTGACGCTGGCGGGGATGTTCCTGGCCAGAGGGCTGTGTTACACGATCGGGACGGACTCGATCCCGATCGAGGATCCGACGTTCACGGCGTTCGCGCAGACCAGGATCGACCTGTTCGCCGACATGTGGATCTCACCGAGCGTGATCGTCGCCGTGGTGGTCGTGATCGTGGCGACGTACGTGCTGCACTACACGCGCCTGGGCCGGTCGGTCTACGCCACCGGCGGGAGCCAGCAGTCGGCGATGCTCATGGGGCTGCCCGTCGGGCGGACGAAGATCACGGTCTACACGATCAGCGGGTTCTGCTCGGCGCTCGGCGGGGTGCTGCTGTCGTTCTACATGCTCTCCGGCTACGGCCTGCACGCGGTGGGCATGGAGCTGGACGCGATCGCGGCGGTCGTGATCGGCGGCACGCTGCTGACCGGCGGCAGCGGGTTCGTGCTCGGCACCGTGCTCGGTGTGCTCGTGCTCGGACTGATCCAGACGATCATCAGTTTCGAAGGGACTCTGTCGTCGTGGTGGACCAAGATCTTCATCGGATTGCTGCTCTTCGTCTTCATCCTGCTGCAGCGGCTGTTCTCGGCTCGGGCACGTCGCTGACCTGCGTGAAAGTTACCTGAAAGTTTCCGTGAGGTTATGTCCAGCCGTTGACATAAGCTTTGTTAGCGATAACAATCGGCGGAAGCAAGCGCGAACTTTGTTCTGGTTCGTCACGTTCTGTGATGAAGCCATTTGCTCTACCGGCAGTCGCCCCGTCAAGCGCTGCCGCGACCCCCATCGCAAGGAGATGACATGAGGTTGGGAAGAATCGGGGGCGTGGTGTCCGTCCTCGCGCTCGCCGGGGCCCTGACGGCCTGCGGTTCGAGCACGAAGACGGTCGACGCCCAGCCCACCGGCTCGGCCGCTGCCGCCGGCAACGCGGGCGCCCTGATCGGCGTCACGATGCCGACCAAGTCGTCGGAGCGCTGGATCCACGACGGCGACAACGTCAAGCAGCAGCTTGAGAAGCTGGGTTACAAGGTCGACCTCCAGTACGCGGAGAACGACATCCCGACCCAGGCCAACCAGATCGAGAACCAGATCACCAAGGGCGCCAAGCTCCTGATCATCGCCTCGATCGACGGCACCGCCATCACCTCGCAGCTCCAGCAGGCCGCCGACGCCAAGATCCCGGTCATCGCCTACGACCGGCTGATCCGCAACAGCCCAAACGTCGACTACTACGCCACCTTCGACAACTTCAAGGTCGGCGTGCAGCAGGCGACCTCGCTGCTGAAGGGCCTCGGCGTCGAGGACGGCAAGAAGGGCCCGTTCAACGTCGAGCTGTTCGGCGGCTCGCCCGACGACAACAACGCGACCTTCTTCTGGGAGGGCGCCCAGTCGGTGCTGAAGCCGAAGATCGATGACGGCACCATCGTGGTCAAGAGCGGCCAGACCGACTTCAAGACCGCCGCGATCCTGCGTTGGGACCCCGCCACGGCGCAGAAGCGCATGGAGGACATCCTCACCAAGACCTACACCGGCGGCGCCAAGGTCGACGGCGTGCTCTCGCCGTACGACGGCCTGTCCATCGGCATCCTGTCGGCGCTGAAGAGCTCCGGCTACGGCACCAGCGGCCAGCCGTACCCGACCGTGACCGGCCAGGACGCCGAGCTCGCCTCGGTCAAGTCGATCATCGCCGACGAGCAGTACTCCACCATCTTCAAGGACACCCGCCAGCTCGCGGAGCAGACCGTGAAGATGGCCGACGCCGTGCTCAAGGGCGGCAAGCCCGAGGTGAACAACACCAAGGACTACGACAACGGCAACAAGGTCGTCCCGTCGTTCCTGCTCGACCCGGTGATCGTCGACAAGGACAACTACAAGGAAGTCATCGTCGGCGGCAACTACTACACCGAGGACCAGCTCAAGTAAGGGGTCAGGCCCCGGGACGCCGTTCCCGGGGCCTTCTCTGAGCGAGGGACATATGACCGAGCACATTTTGCGGATGAGTGGGATCACCAAGACGTTCCCCGGCGTGAAAGCGCTGCAGGACGTCACCCTGTCCGTCCGGCGGGGCGAGATCCACGCGATCTGCGGCGAGAACGGCGCCGGCAAGTCGACGCTGATGAAGGTGCTGTCCGGGGTCTACCCGCACGGCGACTACGAGGGCGAGATCACCTTCGAGGGTGCGCGCTGCGAGTTCGGCGGCATCCGCGACAGCGAGCACGCCGGCATCGTCATCATCCACCAGGAGCTGGCGCTCAGCCCGCAGCTCTCCATCGCCGAGAACATCTTCCTCGGCAACGAGCGCGCCAAGCGCGGCTTCATCGACTGGAACCGCACCAACTTCGAGGCCGCCGCGCTGATGAAGCGGGTCGGCCTCCGCGAGAACCCGACGACGCCGATCGCCGACATCGGCGTAGGCAAGCAGCAGCTCGTCGAGATCGCCAAGGCGCTGTCCAAAGAGGTGAAGCTGCTCATCCTCGACGAGCCCACCGCCGCGCTGAACGACGACGACTCGGCCCATCTGCTCGACCTGCTACGCGGCCTGCGCGACGAGGGCATCACCTGCGTGATCATCTCGCACAAGCTGAACGAGGTCATCGCGATCGCCGACTCCGTCACGATCATCCGCGACGGCCGCACGATCGAGACGCTGGACATGAGCGCCGACCACGTGACCGAGGACCGCATCATCTCCGGCATGGTCGGCCGCGCGCTGGACAACCGCTTCCCGCCGCACGAGCCGACGATCGGCGCGGAGGCGCTGCGGATCGAGGACTGGACGGTCTACAGCCCCAGCCAGCCCGGCAGGAAGGTGGTCGACGGGGCCGCCATGACCCTGCGCCGCGGCGAGATCGTCGGCCTGGCGGGGCTGATGGGCGCCGGGCGTACGGAGCTCGCGATGAGCGTGTTCGGGCGCGCGTACGGGGTGCACATCTCCGGCAAGGTCTTCAAGGACGGCAAGCCGATCGAGATCCGCAACGTGCAGGACGCGATCAGGCACGGCATCGCCTACGCCACCGAGGACCGCAAGAGGTACGGACTCAACCTCATCGAGGACATCAAGCGCAACATCAGCGCGGCCGGGCTCAAGGGCCTGGCCAAGCGCGGCTGGGTGAACGAGAACGAGGAATACAAGGTCGCCGAGCAGTTCCACAAGAGCATGAACATCAAGGCGCCCAGCGTCAACAGCGTGGTCGGCAAGCTGAGCGGCGGCAACCAGCAGAAGGTCGTGCTCTCCAAGTGGATCCTGACCGAGCCGGACGTGCTCATCCTGGACGAGCCCACCAGAGGCATCGACGTCGGCGCCAAGTACGAGATCTACACGATCATTAATCGCCTGGCCGACGAGGGCAAGGCGGTCCTGGTGATCTCTTCTGAGTTGCCTGAGCTGCTCGGCCTGTGCGACCGGATCTACACGCTCTCCGAAGGCCGCATCACCGGCGAGGTGCTCCGCGAGGACGCCACGCAGGAAAACCTCATGCATCTCATGACCAAGGGACAGGAGTAGCTCTGATGAGCAGCATCACGCCCGCCGACGTGGAGGTCGGCGCCAAGGGCGACGGGGGAGCGCCACGGCAGCCGGGCCGGGTGTCGCTGGGCGGCCTGTCACTCAACCTGCGTTCGAGCGGGATCTACATCGCCTTCGCGCTGATCGTCGCGCTGTTCACGGTGCTGACCGACGGCGCGATGCTCCAGCCGCAGAACATCTCCAACATCATCGTCCAGAACTCCTACGTCCTGATCCTCGCGATCGGGATGATCCTGATCATCATCGCCGGGCACATCGACCTGTCCGTCGGCTCGGTGGTCGCGGTCACGGGAGCGCTGTCCGCGGTGCTCATGGTGAACATGGGCCTGCCCTGGCCGCTGGCCCTGCTGATCACGCTGGTCGCGGGCGCGCTCATCGGGGCCTGGCAGGGGTACTGGATCGCGTACTTCGGCATCCCGGCGTTCATCGTGACGCTGGCCGGCATGCTGCTGTTCCGTGCGCTGACCATGACCGTGCTGGGCAACCAGGGCATCGGCCCGTTCCCCGACCAGGTCCGTACGCTGGCCAACGGCTTCACCAGCGACTACCTCGGCAACATCGGCCTCGGCCCGCTCGGCGGCGCCGACCTGTTCAGCCTGCTGATCGGCCTCGTCGCGATCGCCGGCATGGTGGCCGCCCAGTGGCGCACCCGCAACGCGCGCCAGGGCTACGGCCAGAGCGTGGAGCCCTTCGCGCTGTTCGTGCTGAAGATGGCGGCCGGCGCCGCGCTGATCCTCTTCCTCGTCGTGCAGCTCGCCCGCTTCAAGAACCTCCCGTGGGTGCTGGTCCTGCTGGCGGTGCTCGTGCTGGCCTACTCGCTGATGGCCAACAGGACGGTGTTCGGCCGGCAGATCTACGCCATCGGCGGCAACCTCCAGGCGGCCGTCATGTCCGGCGTGAAGGTCAAGTCGGTCGTCTTCTGGATCTTCGTGAACATGGGCGTGCTGTCGGCCATCGCCGGCATCATCTTCGCCGGCCGGCTCAACCAGGCGGGTCCCACGGCGGGCAACAGCTTCGAACTGGACGCCATCGCCGCGGCCTTCATCGGCGGCGCGGCCGTCCAGGGCGGTGTCGGTAAGATCGTCGGGGCCATCACCGGTGGCCTGATCATGGCGGTCATCAACAACGGCATGTCCTTGATCGGCTCGCCCAGCGAGCGGGTCATGCTCGTCAAGGGCGCCGTCCTGCTGGCCGCCGTGGCCTTCGACGTCTGGACCAAGCGCAGGGCGGGCGCCGCCCGCTGATCGGCGACACCGATCAGCGCGCCGAGAGCCCAGAGAAAGGAGAGACCGTGACGACCCCGAAGCGCCGCCTGCCGGTCATGGCCGACGTGGCCAAGGAAGCAGGCGTGTCGCACCAGACGGTCTCCCGGGTGCTCAACGACCACCCGAACGTACGGGCCGACACCCGTGCCCGGGTGGAGGCGGCGATCACCCAGCTGGGCTACCGGCGCAACCTGGTCGCCCGCGCCCTGGTCACCAAGCGGTCGAGGACGCTCGGCGTGGTCAGTTTCGACACCACGCTGTACGGCCCCGCCAGCACGATCTACGGCATCGAGCAGGCGGCCAGGGACGCCGGCTACTTCGTCAGCATCGTCAGCCTGAAGTCCATCGACGCGGGCAGCGTGCGCGACGCCATCGACTACCTCGCCGAGCAGGGCGTGGACGGGGTCGTGGTGGTCGCGCCGCAGCGCTCGGCCGGCCGGGCGCTGGAGAGCCTGCCCGTCGGCATGCCGGCGGTCGCGGTCGAGGGCACGCACCGGGCCGACGTGTCGGTGGTGTGCATCGACCAGATCGAGGGCGCCAAGCTCGCCACCCGGCACCTCCTGGAGCAGGGCCACGACACCGTCTGGCACGTCAGCGGGCCGGTCGACTGGCTGGAGACCGAGGGCAGGCTGGAGGGCTGGCGCTCCGCTCTTGAGGAGGCGGGCCGGCCGGTGCCCGAGCCGCTGGCCGGTGACTGGAGCCCGCGCGCGGGCTACGAAGCGGGCATGAGCCTGGCCTCGATGGACGGCGTCACGGCCGTCTTCGCGGCCAACGACCAGATGGCGCTCGGCGTGCTGCGCGCCCTGTCGGAGAAGGGCGTGCGGGTTCCCGACCAGATCAGCGTGGTGGGCTTCGACGACATCCCGGAGTCGGAGTTCTTCTCGCCGCCGCTCACCACGGTCAGGCAGGACTTCGACGTGGTGGGCCGGCACTGCATCGAGGTGCTGCTGCGGCAGATCGACGTGGGGCCCACCGCGTACGAGCGTCTGGTCGTCAGGCCCAGCTTCGTCGTCAGGTCGAGTACGGCGGCGACCAGGTAGATGATTGGCATGCCCCCGAAAACCCCCTGGAGTTCAATGTGAACGCTAACAACTACGTGGTCGGAGTGGACTTCGGCACGCTCTCCGGGCGTGCCGTCGTCGTGCGCGCGAGCGACGGCGCCGAGCTGGGCAGCGCCGTCCACGAGTACGCCCACCGCGTCATCGAGCAGAGCCTGCCCGGCTCGGACCGCAAGCTGGGCCCCGACTGGGCGCTGCAGTCGCCGCAGGACTGGCTCGACGTGCTGAGGATCGCCGTGCCCGCGGCGATCGCCGCCGCCGGCGTCCCGCCCGAGCAGGTGATCGGCATCGGCACCGACTTCACCGCCTGCACCGTGCTGCCCACCACCGCCGACGGCACGCCGCTGAGCGACGAGACGCCCGGCGAGCCGCACGCCTGGCCGAAGCTGTGGAAGCACCACGCCGCGCAGCCGCACGCCGACCGGATCAACGAGCTGGCCGCGCGCCGCGGCGAGAGCTGGCTGCCGCGCTACGGCGGCAAGATCTCCTCCGAGTGGGAGTTCGCCAAGGCGCTGCAGGTCCTCGAAGAGGCGCCGGACGTGTACGCCAGGGCCGAGCGCTGGATCGAGGCCGCGGACTGGATCATCTGGCAGCTCACCGGCGTCGAGAGCCGCAACATCTGCACCGTCGGTTACAAGGGGATCTTCCAGGACGGCGGCTACCCGTCGGAGGAGTTCCTCGCCGAGCTGAACCCGGGCTTCGCCGGATTCGCCGGCAAGCTCGCCACCGGCGAGGTCGGCGACAAGGTCAACGGCACGACGCTGGCCCCGCTCGGCGGCCTGGCCGGCCGGCTGACCGCGCGGGCCGCCGGGTGGACCGGCCTGCCCGAGGGCGTGGCCGTGGCCGTCGGGAACGTGGACGCGCACGTCACCGCCGCCGCCGCGGACGCCGTCAGGCCCGGCCAGATGGTGGCCATCATGGGCACCTCCACCTGCCACATCATGCCCAGCGACCAGCTCGCCGAGGTGCCCGGCATGTGCGGCGTCGTGCGCGACGGGATCGTTCCCGGCCTGTGGGGCTACGAGGCGGGCCAGTCGGCGGTGGGCGACATCTTCGCCTGGTTCGTGGACAACTTCGGCGCCGACGGCCACGAGCGGCTCACCGAGCTGGCCGAGCGGCAGGCCGTCGGCGAGCACGGCCTGGTGGCGCTCGACTGGTTCGGCGGCAACCGCTCGGTGCTGGTCGACCACAACCTGTCCGGCGTCATCATCGGCCAGACCCTGGCCACCAAGCCCGAGGACGTCTACCGGGCGCTCATCGAGTCCACCGCGTTCGGCGCGCGGATGATCGTGGAGACGTTCGAGAAGTCGGGCGTGCCGGTCGAGGAGTTCGTGGTCGCCGGCGGTCTGCTGAAGAACCGCTTCCTCATGCAGGTCTACGCCGACGTGCTGCGCCGCCCGCTGTCGGTCATCGGCTCCGACCAGGGGCCCGCGCTCGGCTCGGCGATCCACGCGGCCGTCGCCGCCGGCGCCTACCCGGGCATCGAGGAGGCCGCCGCGGCGATGGGCAAGCGCACCGAGGCCGCGTACGTGCCCGACCAGGCCAGCGCCGACGCCTACGACCGGCTCTACGCCGAGTACCGCCGGCTGCACGACTTCTTCGGCGACGGACAGATGCTGCACACGCTGCGCGCGATCAGGAACGAGGCCCGCTCATGAGACAAATCGTCGCCGACCTGCACGCTGAGCTGGTCCGGTACAACCTGGTGGTCTGGACGGCGGGGAACGTCTCGGGGCGGATCCCGGGCGAGGACCTGTTCGTCATCAAGCCGTCCGGCGTCTCCTACGACGAGCTGACGCCGGAGAACATGGTCGTCTGCGACCTGGACGGCAACCTCGTCGAGGGCGAGCACGCCCCGTCCAGCGACACGGCCGCGCACGCGTACGTCTACCGCAACATGCCCGAGGTGGGCGGCGTCGTGCACACCCACTCCACCTACGCCTCCGCCTGGGCCGCCCGCGGCGAGGCCATCCCGTGCGTGCTGACCGCGATGGCGGACGAGTTCGGCGGCGAGATCCCGATCGGCCCGTTCGCGCTGATCGGCGACGACTCGATCGGCCAGGGCATCGTGGAGACGCTCAAGGGCCACCGCTCGAAGGCCGTGCTCATGCAGAACCACGGCGTGTTCAGCATCGGCAAGGACGCCAAGTCCGCCGTGAAGGCCGCCGTGATGTGCGAGGACGTCGCGCGTACCGTGCACGTGGCCAGGCAGCTCGGCGAGCCGCTGCCGATTCCGCAGGACGACATCGACCGCCTGTACGACCGCTATCAGAACGTCTACGGACAGAGGAGCCCGCGTTGAACATCTGGTTTCTGACCGGTAGCCAGGGACTCTACGGCGAGGACACGCTGCGCCAGGTCGCCGAGCAGTCTCAGCGCATCGCCGAGCAGCTTCCCATGCCGGTGGAGTGGAAGCCCGTGCTCACCGACGCCGCGGCGATCCGGCGGGTGATGCTGGAGGCCAACGCCGACGACTCCTGCGCGGGCGTGATCGCGTGGATGCACACGTTCTCCCCGGCCAAGATGTGGATCGCCGGGCTCGACGCGTTGCGCAAGCCGCTGCTGCACCTGCACACGCAGGCCAACGTGGAGCTGCCGTGGAGCTCCATCGACATGGACTTCATGAACCTCAACCAGGCCGCGCACGGCGACCGCGAGTTCGGGCACATCCAGACCCGGCTCGGCGTGCCGCGCAAGACCGTGGCCGGGCACGTCTCCGACCCGTCCGTGGGCGAGCGCATCCTGACCTGGGTACGCGCCGCCAAGGGCCTGGCCGAGGTGCGCACGCTCAAGCTGGCCCGCTTCGGCGACAACATGCGCGACGTGGCGGTCACCGAGGGCGACAAGGTCGAGGCGCAGCTCCGCTTCGGCGTCTCCGTCAACACCTACGGCGTCAACGACCTGGTCGAGGTGGTGGACGCCGCCTCCGACGCCGACGTGACGGCGCTGGTCAAGGAGTACGCGGAGCAGTACACCGTCGCCCCCGAGCTGCTCGGCGAGCGCAACGAGTCGCTGCGCTACGCGGCCAGGATCGAGCTCGGCATGCGGAGCTTCCTGGAGGCGGGCGGCTTCAAGGCCTTCACCACGAACTTCGAGGACCTCGGCGGCCTGCGCCAGCTCCCCGGCCTGGCCGTGCAGCGGCTCATGGCCGACGGCTACGGCTTCGGCGGCGAGGGCGACTGGAAGACCTCGGTGCTGCTGCGCACGCTCAAGGCCATGGCGCCGGGCGGCACCTCGTTCATGGAGGACTACACCTACGACATGACGCCCGGCGGGGAGCTCATCCTCGGCGCGCACATGCTGGAGGTCTGCCCCTCGATCGCGGCGGGCACGCCGTCGTGCGAGATCCACCCGCTGGGCATCGGCGGCAGGGAGGACCCGGTCCGGCTCGTGTTCGACGCCGAGCCCGGCCCCGGCATCGTGGTGGGCCTGGCCGACATGGGCGACAGGTTCCGGCTGGTGGCCAACGAGATCGACGTCGTGCCGCCGCCTCAGCCGCTGCCCAACCTGCCCGTGGCCCGCGCGGTCTGGCGCCCCCGCCCCAACCTCCGCACCTCCACGGAGTCGTGGCTCACCGCGGGCGCCCCGCACCACACCGTGCTCTCCCAGGCCGTCGGCCGCGACGAGCTGACCGACCTGGCCGACATGCTCGGCGTGGAGCTGGCGGTCATCGACGCCGACACCACGACCGAGCGGTTCGCCAAGGAGCTGCGCTGGAACCAGGCGTACTACCGCCTGGCCCAGGGCTTCTAACCCGGCAGGTCCCCGGGGGGCTTCTTGGGGGCGTTCTTGCGCTGCTGCTCGGCACGTTCGCGGCAGCGGCGCAGGAACTCCTCGTCGTCATCGGGACTGGTGGCGGCGAAGCGCCCGGGGCGGTCGTACTCGGGGAACGCGCTCGGCCGCGTGGCCGCCGACGCGGCGGACTGCGGCCGGCCCGCGACGAGCCAGATGATCGACCCGACGAGCGGGAACAGCAGCACGATGATGACCCAGCCGATCTTCGGCAGGTTCCTGCAGAGCACGTCGGACGTGGTGATCACGTCGAAGAGGCAGTAAAGCCAGAGCACAAGCGTGACCAGGCCGAGGGCCTCGGACAGGTAGAGCACGGCACACCTCCGTCAGCGGCACCTGAAACTAGCGGTACCCGGGCGGGCTGACAAGACGGACCTGTGGCAGGGTAGGGGCGTGACGCTGACCAATTGGGCGGGAAACACCGCATTTCGGGCGCGAGACGTCCATCACCCGACGTCCCTCGACGAGCTCCAGCGGCTGGTCTCGGCCCGCGCCCAGGTGCGGGCGCTGGGCAGCGGGCACTCCTTCAACGACGTCGCCGACGCCACCGGCGACCTGGTGGTCCTCGACCGGATGCCGGACGCGGTGGAGATCGACAGCGCCACGGCCACGGCGCGGGTGCCCGCGCGCATGACGTACGCGCGGCTCGCGCCGGTGCTGAACGAGGCCGGATTCGCGCTGGCGAACCTGGCCTCGCTGCCGCACATCTCCGTGGCGGGCTCGGTCGCGACGGGCACGCACGGCTCGGGCGACGCCGTCGCGAGCCTGTCGGCCGCCGTGTCGGCGCTCGACCTCGTCACCGCCGACGGCTCGGTGCTGACGCTCTCACGCGGTGACGCCGACTTCCCGGGCGCGGTGGTGGCGCTCGGCGCGCTCGGCGTCGTCACCTCGCTGACGCTCGACCTGGTGCCGAGCTTCCAGATCCACCAGTACGTCCGCGAGGGCCTGACCGTCGACGCGCTCGCCCACTTCGAGGACATCATGTCCGCCGGCTACAGCGTCAGCCTCTTCACCGACTGGCGCGACACCCGCGTCTGGCTGAAGCGCACGGAAGAGCTGACCACCCCCGACTGGTACGGCACCCGCCCCGCCGACGGCGCCCGCCACCCGCTGCCCGCCATGTCGGCGGAGAGCTGCACGATCCAGCTCGGCGTGCCGGGACCGTGGCACGAGCGGCTGCCGCACTTCCGCCCCGACGCCGAGCCGAGCAGCGCGGGCAACGAGCTGCAGTCGGAGCTGCTGGTGCCGAGGGAGCACGCGGTCAAGGCCCTGCGCGAGCTGTACGCGATCGGCGACCGCATCCGGCCGGTCCTGCAGATCTCCGAGGTGCGCTCGGTGGCGGCCGACGACCTGTGGCTCAGCCCGTTCCTGGGGCGTGACAGCGTGGGCATCCACTTCACCTGGGTCAAGGACACCGCCGCCGTGCTGCCGGTGCTGGAGCTGGTGGAGGAGACGCTGGCGCCGTTCGAGCCGCGGCCGCACTGGGGCAAGCTGTTCACCCGCCGGCCGTCCTGCCCGGAGCGGTTCAGGTCGCTGGTGGAGCGGCTCGACCCGGCCGGCAAGTTCGCCAACGACTTCACCCGCACCCTGCTGGCGCGATAGCGCCCTCGGCGCGACACCGCGTGCGGGAGGCCGGCGCCCGGCCTGATACTGCTGCGGGAGTAGTGGGCGGGGCCCGGCTTGCGCCCCCGGATGTAGCGGGTCACCGGTCCGGGGGACGATGTGCGGGACGGGCCCGTACGCGATCGTTGGGGACATGACCGATCACCCGTTCAGGTTCGGCGCGGTCGCCGGACAGGCCCCCGACGGCGCGGCGTGGGCCGCGCTGGCCCGCCGGGCGGAGAGCCTCGGCTACTCGACGCTGCTGGTGCCCGACACGCTGGGCACCTTCTCGCCCTTCACCGCCGCGGCGGCGGCCGCCGCGGTGACCACCACTCTGCGCGTGGGCACGTTCGTCGTGAGCGTCCCCTACCGGACGCCGGAGGCCGTCGCCTGGGAGACCGCCACCCTGCACACGCTCACCGGCGGCCGGTTCGAGCTTGGCCTGGGCGCCGGGCGGCCGGCCGCCGAGCAGGACGCGGCCGCGCTCGGCGTCAGGTTCGGCACGCCGCGCGAGCGCATCGAGCGGCTCTCCAAGACCATCGACGCGGTCAAGGACGTGCGCATCCTGATCGCCGCGGCCGGGACCAAGCTGCTCGGCCTGGCCGCGCGCAAGGCCGACACGGTCACGCTCGGCGTCCCGCCGACCTACACCGAGGAGCAGGTGGGGGCCAAGCTGGACGAGCTGTACGAGCTGGCCGGTGACCGGTTCGCCGGCCTGGAGATCGGCCTGAACCTGGTCGCCGCGGCCGCCGAGCCGCCCGCGTGGCTGCGCAGCCGGTTCGGCCCCCTCGACGCCACCAGCACCGGGCTCCTGACGGGAACGCCCGGCCAGATGGCCGACACGCTCCGGCACCGCAGGGACAAGCTCGGCATCTCGTACGTGTCGGTGAACGCCCAGTTCCTGGACGACTTCGCGCCGGTGGTGGAACGACTCGCCGGTACCTGACCGAATCTGACAGGTACGTCCGGCACGATGGAGCCCATGACCGCAAAGGGAACTTTCGACACCGCGGGCTGGGATCCCCAGCCGCCCTTCGACGAGCGCGACGGCGTCACGCTCGGGCTGGTGACCATGTCCAAGACCTTCCAGGGGGATCTGGCCGGGACGAGCGTCGTGACCATGATGGTGGCCTCGACGCCGGTGGAGAGCTCGCGGTCGTACGTGGCGCTGGAGCGCATCGAGGGCACGCTGGCGGGGCGGCGGGGGAGCTTCGTCGTGCAGCACGACGCGGTGAGCGACGAAGGCGAGCAGTCGCTGCGCATCTCGGTCGTCCCGGACTCCGCTACGGGGGAGCTGCGCGGCCTGCGGGGCGAGATGGACATCATCATCGCCTCGGACGGCAGCCACTCCTACACCTTCGACTACCGCCTCTGACCGCCGGCCCGGGGCCGGACGCTCGGGCTGAGCGCTCCGGGTCAACGGCCCGGCTGGGTGCTCCTGCTCAGCGGTCCTGATTCGCCGGCTGGGGGAGCCGGGCCGCCCGGCGCGCCGCGGCCACGAGCAGCGCGACAGCTCCCGCGCCGAGGATGACGTGGCTGGCCAGCATGACGCCGGGCGAGGCGGGCACCAGCGGGTAGGCGAAGAAGGCGTGCCAGGCGTAGGTCAGCAGGGCCCCGCCCGCCAGCGCCATCCGGTGCCTGCCGTTCCACCCGCGCCCCGCCGACCAGGTGAGCGCCAGGACCGCCATGCCCGCCTCCGACACCAGGAGCGCGACGACGGTCACCCAGACGGGCAGGCCCTGTACCACGGTGTGCAACTCGAACACCGCCCCCGCGCCCAGCGTCACCCCGAACACCAGCCACGGCGACGGCGCCCGCCCGGCCCCGCGCCCGGCCCCGCGGGGGAGCCGGAAGGCCGCCACCACGAGCAGGGCCACGATGACCACGATCGACGCGAGCTGCGGCACCGACGCGACGAAGAACCCGTTGAGGTAGGAGAACACCGTGGTGGCCGCCGCCCCGAGCACGGCCAGGGCCGCCGCCACCGCCAGCCCCGCCCGCCCCAGCCACGGCGTGGTACGCCGCTCGCCGGCCAGCTCCTCCGTCAGCGCGATCGGCACGCTGATGCTCCACACCGTGTGCAGGGCCAGCACGAACAGCGTCCACGGCACCCCGATCCCCAGCGCGGGCAGGTAGCCGGGATCCAGCAGCCGCAGCCCCGCGTAGTCCGGGTTGAACAGCGACATCGTCATGACGCCTTCCTCGAACACGCCGTAGGCCAGCGCCATCAGCACGATGCTCGGCCAGCTGAGCCGGTTCCTGCGCGCCACCTCGCGGATCACCACCGCGGCGCCGCCGTACGTGGGGGCGAGCAGGAGCAGGAAGTGCAGGCTCGTCAGCGGGAAGTCGCCGAGCAGGAACTCGGCGACCAGCGGGGAGAGCAGCGCGAGCCCGAAGGCGGGGAGTATTCGTCGCATGACTCGATCCTCATGCGGTCCCGCGCGCCCGAATGGTGTCATCGATCCTGTTCTCGGCATGACAATTGTCCTTTGACTGCTCTCCGGGCGACCGCGAGCCTGGCTTTGGCGTGGTGTCGTGGTGCGCTCCGCGCTTCCTCCCCGCCCCGGAGCAACGGGGCCCCATGATCGAGGAGATTCGATGACGAGGAGTCACTGGGCCTGGGGTCCCGAGCCGGACGCGTCCGGATTACGGGAGATCGCCCGGCTGTTCACCGAGGCCACGGGGCTGGGCGAGCCGACGGCCTGGGAGCCGCCCGCGCTCTTCTCCCCCGCGCTGCTGCCCGCGCCCCTCATCCCCGTCCCGCCGCTGCCGTGCTGCACGGACGACCCGTACGAGCGGGCCGTACGCACCTACGGCCAGGCCTATCGCGACCTCATCCGCGCCTACCGCGGCGACTTCGCCAACGCCCCCGACCTGGTGGCGCTCCCGCGCGACGAGGACGAGGTCACCCAGGTGCTGGAGTGGGCCGCCGCCCAGGGGGTGCCGGTCGTGCCGCGCGGCGGCGGGACGAGCGTCGTCGGCGGCGTGGAGGCGCGGTTCGACGGGCCTTCGCTCTGCCTGGACCTCAGCCGGATGAACCGCGTCCTGGAGGTGGACGTCGTTTCCAGGGCGGCCCTGGTCGAGGCGGGCGCCTCCGGCCCCGCGGTCAACGACGGCCTGCCCGATGGGCTTCAGCTCAGGTTCTTCCCGCAGTCGTACGAGTTCTCGACCGTCGGCGGCTGGATCGCGACCAGGGCGGGCGGGCACTTCGCCACCTTCCACACCCACATCGACGACCTCGTCGAGTCCGTGCGCGCGATCTCGCCCGCCGGGGTGTGGGAGTCGCGCAGGCTGCCCGGCTCCGGCGCGGGCCCGTCGCCGGACCGCTGGCTGCTCGGCTCCGAAGGGGCGCTGGGCGTGATCACCCGGGCCTGGCTGCGCGTGCACGAGCGGCCGACGCACAAGGTGTCGGTGCCCGTCAGGTTCGCCGAATGGCCGGCTGCGGTGGCCGCCGTGCACGATCTTGCCCAGTCCGGCCTGTACCCGTCGAACTGCCGCCTGCTGGACGCCCGGGAGGCCGCGCTCACCTCCGGCGGCGACGGGCGGCACGCCGTTCTCATCGTCGGCTTCGAGTCCGCCGACCACCCGGTGGACGCGTGGGTGTCACGGGCGCTGGAGATCGTCGGGGCGCACGGCGGCGTGGCCGGGGAGTCCAGGCAGGACCAGGCGTGGAAGGGCTCCTTCACCCGCATGCCCTACGTGCGCAACGCCTACCCGGGCATGGGCGTGCTCGCCGAGACCGTCGAGACGGCCGTGACCTGGGACCGCTTCCCCGCCCTGCACGAGGCCGTCATGGCGGCCATGGCCGAGGAGGCCGGGACGGCGACGTGCCGCCTGGCCTACGCCTACCCCGACGGCCCCGCGCCGTACTACACGATCCTCGCGCCCGCCGTGAAGGGCGCGGAGGTCGAGCAGTGGGACGGGCTCAAGCAGCGCGTCTCCGACGTCGTCCTCCGGATGGGCGGCACGATCACCCACCACCACGCGGTGGGCCGCGACCACCGGCCGTACTACGACCGGCAGCGGCCGGACCCGTTCGCGCTCGCGCTCAGAGCCGCCAAGGCGGCCCTGGACCCGGGCGGCATCCTCAACCCCGGGGTGCTGATCTGATCGGGACTTTAAAGTAACGTACCGACCAGCCGGTATGCCACGAGCCAGCCAGCCAGCCACCGGCCACCGGCCACCGGCCACCGCCACCGGCCACCGCCACCGCAGAGGAGCGCATCGTGTGGGACCCCGAACTCGCCGAGCTGAAGCGCCGCAAGGAGCAGGCCGAGCGCATGGGAGGGGACGAACGCGTGGCGCGCCAGCACGCCACCGGCCGCCTGACCATCCGCGAACGCCTCGCGGCCCTCACCGACACCTGGCGGGAAGTGGGGGCGCTGACCGGCCGCGCCACCGCCGACACGTTCACCCCCGCGAACGTGATCATCGGCCGGGCGCGGATCGACGGGCGGCGGGTGGTGGTGGCGGGCGACGACTTCACCGTACGCGGCGGGGCGGCCGACGCCGCGATCCACGAGAAGCAGATCCTGGCCGAGCGCATGGCCGGTGAGCTGCGGGTGCCGCTCGTCCGGCTGATCGACGGCACCGGAGGCGGCGGCAGCGTCAAGCAACTGGAGGACTTCGGGCGGACGTACGTGCCCTACAACCCGGGCTGGGACCAGGTCGTGGCGAACCTGGGCCGGGTCCCCGTGATCGCGCTCGCCCTCGGCCCGGTCGCCGGGCTCGGCGCGGCCCGCCTGGTCACCTCCCACGTCTCGATCATGGTGAGGGAGCTCTCGCAGGTGTTCATCGCGGGGCCGGCCGTGGTCGAGGCGGGCATGGGGGAGAGCGTTGGTAAGGAGGAGCTGGGCGGCTGGCGTACGGTCTCGGCGGCCGGCACCGTGGATCTGGTCGCGGACTCGGAGCAGGAGGCGTTCGGGCTGACCAGGCGGGTGCTGGCGTACCTGCCGCAGAGCGCCTGGCGGACGCCCCCGGTCGCCGACTCGGCCGACGACCCCGACCGGACCTCGGACGAGCTGCGCGCCATCGTCCCCAGGGACCGCCGCCGGCCCTACGACATGCGCAGGATCCTGGAGCTGACCTTCGACGTCGGCAGCGTCCTGGAGCTCGGCCGCAGGTTCGCCCCCTCCACGATCACCGCCCTGGCCCGGCTAGACGGACACCCCGTCGCCGTGCTCGCCTCGGACCCGCTCGTCTACGGCGGCGGCTTGACGGCCCACGGGTCGGACAAGATGGCCCGGTTCGTCGACCTGGCGGAGACCTTCCACCTGCCGATCGTCCACCTGGTCGACCAGCCGGGCTTCGTCATCGGCACGGCGGCGGAGAAGGCGGGCACGATCAGGAGGGGCGCCCGCGCCCTGGCCGCCGTCTACCAGTCCACGGTCCCGTGGGCCTCGGTGCTGGTGCGCCGCGTCTTCGGCGTCGCGGGCGCCGCGCACCGGCCCCACGACAGGTACGGCCTGCGCGTGGCCTGGCCCTCGGGCGATTGGGGCTCGCTGCCGATCGAGGGCGGGCTGGAGGTGGCCTTCAAACGCCTGCTCGCGGAGGCGGGCGAGGAGGCGGCCACGCTGAAGGCGGAGATCGCCGAGCGCCTGGAGGCCGTCAGGTCGCCGTTCCGTACGGCGGAGGCGTTCCTGGTGGAGGACATCATCGACCCTGCGGAGACCCGCCCGGCCCTGACGGACTGGATCCACGACGCCTACGCCGCCCTCGACCCCGCCCCCCACCCGACAACCCGCCCCTGAGAGACCTGGCCCCGCAACCCGGATGCCGCCCCAAACCCAGACTCCCGCCCGGGGATCCGACTGCGGGGGGCCTGGGCCCGCAACCCGGATGCCGCCCCAAACCCGGGCTCCCGCCCGGGGACCCTCCCCTGGGGAGCCTTGGGCTCGCAACCCCGTGCGCCGTCTTGGGCCGGGCCTCCGTCCGGGGGTCCGCCGGTGGGGGCCTGGGCCCGCAACGCGGTTGCCGTCCTGGACCCGGACTCCCGCCTGAGGATCCTCCCCGGGAGCCTTGGGCCCGCAGCCCCGTGCGCCGTCTTGGGTCCGGCTGGCCGTCCGGGGGGTCCGCCGGTGGGGGCCTGGGCCCGGAACCCGGTTGCCGTCCTGGATCTGCGTCTCCGCCCGGCGGCCGCTCCTGAGGGGCCTGGGTCCGTAGCCCATGTGCTGCCCTATGCCCGATCACCTGCCTCTGGGGAACTCGGTTTGCGGCTCACGTGTGGTCCTGGAGGCGTCAGAGGTGGCTGATTGCCGCCTCGACCGTGGCCAGGTCGCCGAGGATCACCTCGTGGCGGTCGCGGTCCGTGTGGAGGCGCCAGTGGGTGTCGGCCACCGCCTCCGGGGAGGCAGGGGAGCCGGGGGCGACGGCGGCGGCGATGGGGACGTGGCCCACGTGGACGCCGCGGCCGGCGAGGGCCTGGGCCAGGGACAGGGCGTAGTTGCGCAGACCCGACACCGCGATGCCGATGTTGCCCAGGAAGGCCAGCGGGTGGACGGCCGAGATGCCGGAGGTGAAGAGCAGGGTGCCGGAGCCGCGCTCCAGCATGGCGGGGAGCACCGCGCGGACCGCGGTCACCGCCCCGAGCACCGCCCCGTCGAAGGCGTCCTGCGCGCTGTGCCTGGTCACCTCCAGCACGGGCGTGTGAGCCCCGGCGGTGCCGCCGCCGTTGTAGACGAGGACGTCCACCGGGCCGATCTGGTCGAGGGCGTGCGTCAGCGAGGCCTCGTCCGTCAGGTCGCCTGGATGGGCAGAGCTGCGGATGCCCGCCTCCGCCAGGTCGCCGGACAGGGCCGACAGGCGGGCGTGGTCACGGGCCACCAGGGCGACCTCGAAACCCTCCGCGCCGAAGCGGCGGGCCACCGCCAGGCCGATGCCGGGCCCAGCGCCGATGATCGCGACCTTCATGTGTCTCTCCTTAAGTCGAGGGTGTGCCTCAGGTTAACACGAAGATGAGGCAGGCCCTCGACTTCATTAGACTGGCTTCATGGAACGTCCGCTCCGCCGTGACGCGCGGCGCAACCGGGACGCGCTCGTGGAGGCCGCCAGGCAGGTGCTGGCCGAGCGCGGGGTCGACGCGCCGCTGGAGGCCGTGGCGAAGCGGGCGGGGGTCGCGATCGGCACCCTCTACCGGCATTTCCCCGAGCGTGGCGACCTCGTCGACGCGATACTCGACGAGAAGGTGGCCGGCTGGGCCGAGCTGGCCGGGCAGGCGCTGGCGTGCGACGACCCCTGGGAGGGTCTCGTGCTCTTTCTGGAGCGAACCTGCGAGCTGCAGGCGCGGGACCGGGCCTTCACCGAGCTGGCGTGCCTGTCGCACCAGGACGACCGGTCGGAGGTCAACCGGCTCGTCTACCAGCTGGTCGAGCGCGCCCAGCAGGCCGGGGCACTGCGGCTGGACGTGGGGCCGGTCGATCTGGCGTTCTTCATGATGGCCAACTCGAAGGTGGCCGAGCAGGCCCCCGGGCAGTGGCGGCGCCATTTCACGCTCATGCTCGACGCCCTGCGCGAGGATGGGCGGAAAGGCGCTGGTCCAGCCTGAGCCGCCCTGCGCGCGGATGGGCGAAAGGGGTGCCGGTCCAGCCTGAGCCGCCCCGAAGCGATCCCTCCGCGTCCGCCCGGTCCGCCGTCGCCCGGTCTCCGTTGTCCTCCGGTCCGCTGTCGTCTCCGTTGTCGTCCGGTCCGTTGTCGTCCGGTCCGCTGTCGTCCGGTCAGATGTTGTCCGGGAGGGTGGTCATCCGGTTCAGTACGGGCACGAGCTGCTCCTCCTCGTAGTCCAGATGCGCCTCCAGCTCGGCGGCGAGCCGGTCCAGCTCGGCCCCGACCCCCTCCGGGCCCGTGTCCAGCAGGGCCCGGATGCGTTCCATGAGCCTGGACACCACCACGTGCTCCGCCCGCAGCCGGTCCAGCACCTCCGCCAGCTCGGGGTGCTCGCCGCCGAGGTGCGGGAACAGCGCGCCGTCCTCGCCCTCGTGGTGCGCGTGGAGCGCGTCGCAGAACGCCAGGCAGTGCGTACGCAGGTCCGCCCCGCCGAGGCCGCCCAGTGGGCCGCCCAGAAGGCCGCCCAGTGGGTCGCCCGGTGACCGGAGGTTCGCGAGGTCCCGCCGGAAGCCGTCGTGCAGCTTCACCAGCTCGTCTCCCCAGGCGACAAGTCGCTGTTCGTCCGTCATGCCATTTCCTTTCGTGAAAAATCGCCGTAAATGGTGGCGAAGAGTGCGGCGAGCAGAGCCGCCACCGCCGCGCTGCCGAAGCTCCACCCAGCGCCCCCGCTCGACAGCAGCGCCGCCCCGACCGCCCCGGCCAGGCTGCTGCCCACCACCCGGACCAGCGCGTTCACCCCGCCGGCCGCCGCGGTCTTGGCGGGTTCGACGTGCTCGACGGCCATCGTCCCGAGCGCCGCGTACCCGAGCCCGACCCCCAGCCCCAGCACCGCCGCGGCGCCGTACAGGGTGGATCCGGCCGCCCCCGAGAGCGCCAGCCAGAGCGTCGCGGCCGTCACCAGCACAGAGCCGCAGGCGACCAGCGCGGAGGCGGTGAAACGGCGCATCAGCGGCCCGGCCAGCACCGACACCGCGAGCATCAGCACCGTCGTCGGCAGCAGGTACAGCCCCACCTGCAGCACCGACGCCCCCAGCGTCCCCTGCGCGACCGCCGACAGCGTCGTGATGGCCGCGAACAGCGCGAACCCCAGCAGGAACGACGCCACCGTCGCCCCCGCCGTCCCCCTGTGCAGCAGCATCGGGATCTCGATCAGCGGCGACGCGGTACGCCGGGCCGTCAGCACCCACGCCGCCGCGACCACCACGGCGGCGCCGAACAGGCCGAGCGTCAGCGGCGACGTCCAGCCCCACGCGCCGCCCTTGCTGACGGCGAGCAACAGGCAGACCAGCCACGCCGACACCAGCGCCGCCCCCGCCAGGTCGGGACGCCCGGCGGCGCGCGACGGTCTCGGCTCGCGTACGACCGCGGCCACCAGCGCGAAGCTCAGCGCGCCCAGCCCGGTCAGCATCCAGAACACGGCCCGGTAGTCCCCGTCCACCAGCCCCGCGAGGATCATGCCGCCGCCGCTGCCCACGCCGATGGTCGCGCTGAGCACCCCGATCGCGGTGGGCAGGCGATCGCCCGGCAGCCCCTGCCTGACCAGGCCGATGGCCAGCGGGAGCAGCGGTGCCGCGGCGCCCTGCAAGACGCGGCCGACGATGATCGGAGCGAGCGCGGACGACATGGCGCTGAGCGCTGAGCCGGCGACGAGCAGGGCGATCGCGGCCAGTGACACCAGACGCCGGCCGTACATGTCGCCGAGCCTCGACAGCAGCGGGATCGCGACCGCGCCGGACAGCAGGCCGGCGGTGAGGGCCCAGGAGACGGAGGTGAGCGGCGCGCCGAGCTGCCGTTGCAGCAGCGGCAGCAGCGGGACGACCACGGTCATCTGCAGGCTTCCGACGGCCACGGCGAACGCCAGCACCCCCACGGTCATCCAGCCCGATGAGTTTTTGTACATGTATAGAAAGTAACATGGCAATATGCCGACGCGTACAGGAAGGCCGCCCAGGATCTCCAGGGCGGAGATCGTGACCGCCGCCCACCGGGTCATCGAGGAGGACGGCGTGAGCGGCCTGACCATGCGCAGGCTGGCCAGGGAGGTCGGCAGCACGCCCATGGCGCTCTACCACCACGTGCGCGACAAGGAGGAGCTCCTGCTGCTGCTCCTCGACGACTACGCGGCCGGGATCCCCCGGCCCGAGCTGCCGGAGGAGCCGGGCGAACGCCTGGTCGCCGCCGCGCTGGCCATGCGCGACGCGCTGTCCGGATGCCCGTGGACCGTGGACGTGCTAAGGGCCGACGACCTGCTCTCGGTGGGCGCGCTGTGGTATCCGGAGCGGATCATCGACGCCGCCGTACGCGCGGGGCTGACGATCGAGGCGGCCGTGGACGCGTACCGGATCATCTGGCACTACACGGCCGGCGAGATCGGCGGCCGGGCGGCGGCGGGGCGGCGGCGGGCGGAGGGCGGCACCACCTATCGGGAGCGGGTGTTCGCCGAGCTGGACGCGGGCGAGTTCCCGCGGCTCGCCGAGGTGGGCGCGCGGTGGGTGGAGCTGACCGCGCGGGACACCTACGAGCAGGGATTGCGCGCCCTGGCGAAGGGCCTGCTGCGGTAAACCGGTAGCCAAGAGGGTGCGGTCCGTGAAACGGTCGGGGCCTGATGATCCGGTGGACCGAGGCGGGGCAGGAGTGTTCGGCGGTCTGGCGTTCGGCGCTGGACGTGCCGCCGCCGGAGCGCGTGATGGTCGTGGACGACCGGCTGCCGGCCGCCACCGCCTACCGGCTGGCCTGCGAGGGCACCGCGCTGCTGTGGCGCGGCGACTACCAGAACGCCCGCCAGCTCCTGCGGGCCATGGGCCGGCGCTGCAAGCCCGCCGCGAGCGGGACCGGGTTCCACGGCCACCGCCAGGCGCAGTCGCACCGGGCGCGCACGCTGGGCATGCTGCTCATCCCGTACGCGGACGATCACGTGGTGGCGTTGCCCAGGGCGCCGGACGTGCGGGAGGCGTGCGCCGAGGTCTACGGGCAGGCGGCGCCCGCGGCGGTGGGCCAGCTCCGTGAGCTGCTGGGCCTCATCGGCGCCCACGAATGGCGCAGGAAAGGCGTGCACGTGCCCGCGCTCGGGGCCCGCATCCATCCGCATCACGGCGTCTTCTCCCCGATCAGGGGCGAATACGTCGATCTGGTCGCGCAGGCGCCGCTGCCCGGCGAGCGGCTGGCGTTCGACATCGGCACGGGCACGGGAGTGCTGGCCGCGGTCCTGGCCAGGCGCGGCGTGCGGCACGTCGTGGCGACCGACCTGGACCAGCGGGCCGTGGACTGCGCCGGGGCCAACGTCACCCGGCTCGGGCTGGACGATCAGGTGGAGGTCGTGCGGACCGACCTGTTCCCCTCCGGCCGCGCGCCGCTCGTCGTCTGCAACCCGCCGTGGCTGCCCGCCAAGCCGCAGTCGTCGCTCGACCACGCCGTCTACGATCCGGGCGGGCGGATGCTGCACGGGTTCCTGGGCGGGCTCACCGAGCACCTGGAGCCCGACGGCGAGGGCTGGCTCATCCTGTCCGACCTGGCCGAGCATCTCGGGCTGCGCAGCAGGGACGAGCTGCTGGCGGGGTTCGAGCACGCGGGGCTGCGGGTGGCCGGCCGCATGGACATCGCGCCGCGGCACAACCGGCCGGGAGACGAGAGCGACCCGCTGCACGCGGCCAGGGCCGCCGAGGTGACCTCGCTGTGGCGGCTGACCTGCTGAAGGCCGCCCGGAATACGGGCCTTCAGGCGCTGAACGCGCGCCGGTAGGCCGACGGGGACGTGCGCATGGCCCGGGTGAAATGGTGCCGGAACGTCACCGGGCTCTCGAACCCGACCGCCGCCCCGATCTCCTCCACCGGCGCGCCCGTCGACTCCAGCATCGGCAGGCTGGCGGCCACCCGCTGCGAGATCACCCACCGCAGCGGACTGGTGCCGGTCTGCCGGTTGAAATGCCTGATGAACGAGCGCTCCGACATGTGCGCCACGCCGGCCAGCTCCGCCACGCTGATCGGCCTGGCCAGGTTGTCCAGTGCCCACGACATGGCCCTGGCCACCGCGTCGTCGTCCTCCACCGGTGTCACCGCGGCCTGGATGAACTGCGCCTGACCGCCTTCCCTGTGCGGCGGGATGACCAGGCGGCGGGCGACGGCGTTGGCGACGTTCGGGCCGTGGTCGTTGCGTACGAGGTGGACCAGCAGGTCGAGGCCGGCGGCGCTGCCCGCGCTGGTCAGCACGTCGCCTTCGTCCACGTACAGGACCGAGGGGTTGACCGCGACGGCGGGATAGCGCTCCTGGAGCAGCTCGGCGTACTTCCAGTGCGTGGTCGCCGCGCGGCCGTCGAGCAGGCCCGCGGCCGCCAGCGCGAACGCCCCCGAGCAGATCGAGACCATCCGCGCGCCGCGCGCGTGCGCCTGCCGCAGCGCCGACACCAGCGCGGCGGAGACGGGACCCCGGACGTCGGCCACGCCGGGAACGATCACCGTGTCGGCCTCGGCCAGCACGTCGAGCCCGTGGGCCGCCTGCATGCTGAACCCGCCCACGACCCTGAGCGGCTCCAGCGTCTCCGCGCACACCGTGAGGTCGTACCAGGGCACGTCCAGCTCGGGCCTGGGCAGCCCGAAGAGCTCGACGACGCAGCCGAGCTCGAACGGGGCCATGCCGTCGAACGCCAGCACGCCGACCCTGTGGTTGTGGCCCCCGTGGTGGGCAGGGAGCGGCAGGAGCATGCCTGCATGTTAGCCGGGCCCTCTCAGCGGCAGGAGAGATATATGCACATTTCGGGAGTACAGACCGTTTTGCCCGATCACCGCTACGAGCAAGCGGAGATCACCGAGGCGTTCTCCCGGCTGACCGACTGTGACGAGGAGCTCCTGCGGCACTTCCACGAGGCCACCGGGGTGACGGGCCGCAACCTCGCCCTCCCGTTGGCCGACTACGCCAAGCTCGACTCCTTCGCGCGGGCGAACGACACCTACATCGAGCTCGCGCTTGACCTGGGCGAACAGGCGATGCGCGGGGCGCTCAAGAAGGCCGACGTGCGCCCGGAGAAGGTGGACTATCTGCTGTTCTGCTCGACCACGGGCCTGGCCACGCCCTCGCTCGACGCGAAGCTGGCCCAGCGGATGGGGCTGCGGGCGGACGTCAAACGGGTGCCGGTGTTCGGGCTCGGCTGCGCGGCCGGGGCGGCGGGACTGTCGCGCCTGTACGACTATCTGCGCGGCTGGCCCGATCACGTCGCGATGCTGGTGTGCGTGGAGCTGTGCTCGCTGACGATCCAGCGGGACGACACCTCGATCGCGAACCTGGTGGCCAGCGGCCTGTTCGGGGACGGGGCCGCGGCGGTCGTGGCGACCGGGCGGGGGCGGGGGCCCGAGGTCATCGCCACCCGTAGCAGGCTTTATCCGGACACCGAGCACCTCATGGGGTGGGAGGTGGGCGATCGGGGGTTCCGCATCGTGCTGGACGCCGATCTGACGCATTTCGTGGAGGAGGTGCTGGCCGACGACATCAAGACGTTCCTCGCCGACTACGGCCTCACCCCCGACCAGGTCGCCACCTGGGTCTGCCATCCCGGCGGCCCGAAGGTCATCGACAAGATCGTGGAGACGCTCGGCCTGTCGCCCAAGGCGCTCGACGTGACCTGGCGGTCAATGCGCGAATACGGCAACCTGTCGTCGGTCTCGGTGCTGAACGTGCTCCAGGAGACACGCGGCAGTCCCGGCACACCCGCCGTGCTCCTCGCGCTGGGGCCCGGCTTCTCCGCCGAGTTGCTCCTGCTGCACTGGTGAGCGCGTACGCGCTGCTGATCGGCCTGGTCGTGCTCGAACGGCTGGCCGAGCTCGTGGTGGCCCGCCGCAACCTGGCCTGGGCCAGGTCCAGGGGCGGCATCGAGTACGGCAGGCGGCACTATCCCTGGATCGTCCTGGCCCACGTGGCGCTCCTGGTGGCGGCGCCCTCGGAGGTGTGGCTGCTCGGCCGCCCCTTCCTCCCGGCGCTCGGCTGGCCCATGCTCGCCGTCGTCGTCCTGGCCCAGGGGCTGCGCTGGTGGTGCATCGCCACGCTCGGCCACCGGTGGAACACCCGGGTCGTCGTCGTGCCGGGAATGCCGCTGGTGGACGGCGGGCCGTACCGGTGGCTGCGGCACCCCAACTACGTGGCGGTCGTCGCCGAGGGCGTCGCGCTGCCGCTCGTGCACACCGCCTGGCTGACCGCGCTGGCCTTCACGCTGGTCAACGCGGCGCTGCTCACGGTGCGGATACGCGTGGAGAACGCCGCCCTGGCGAGCTGACGCGGGGCAGGCTCAGCGGGCGGGATCCGGCCGGGGAACCGTGATGTCCTCCAGCCCTTCCGGTCGTTTGCCCGGATAGAGGCCGGTCAGCAGCGTGCTGACGGTGTAGAGATGCCAGGCGAGGGCGGGCTTGGCGGCCACCGGGCCGTCGAACAGGGCGCGCACCTCGTCGGGCCGGACGATCGGGGCGAGGGCGTCGAGGCTGCCGAGCACCTGCTCGCGGAGCACGTCGGTGAGCGTGGGCCCGGGGCTGGTGCGCCAGCTCCACCCGCCGCCCGTCCGCGGCGCCGTCAGATGACCTGCCGGGGGCCGGGCCCGCCAAGGGAGCCGGCGCCTCGGCGGCAGGCTTTCCGCGAACCGCCACGGCTTCCCTTCGATAGGGACATCCCGTAATTCGGGGGCTAATCGTAAAATAAGGGTATAAATCACCTCTTCGGATAATCGCCAGGCCTGATCGAGGCCGAGCGCCACCCGTACCACCCGGTTGTCCAGGAACGGCCGCACGGGATCGCCGCGCCGCAGCGACCCCGCGCGGGCGCTGGCCTGCCAGCGGCCGACCTTGTACCAGACGTACATGTGGTCGAGCGCCGCCAGCCGGTCCGTGCGGGCCAGCCACGGCCTGGCCAGCTCGCGGGCGTGCTCGTCGGCGTCGGCGGTGAACAGCTTCGCGTCCTTGCGGAACGTGGTCTCGATCCGCCGCCGCAGGGCCTGGTCGCCGAGGTCGGTCTGGAGGAGGTTCAGGCTGCCCGCGCGCAGCGTCTCGCCGCTCTGCCCGGACATGGTGGGTTTGCCGGAGTAGGGGAGGTAGCTCACGATCGACTCGTACGCCGAGGTCATCCCCTCGCACGTGCGCAGCGTCTCCCAGGCCCGGTTCAGCGGATGCGGCACCAGCTCCGCGTCCCGCCGAGCCGTCTGAGCGGGCGCGATGACCGTGTGCGGGACGTTCAGCCTGGCCGCGATCCGCCGGGCGATCACCACGTCGGGATGCGGGTCGAGCCCGTTCGTCGTCGCCCTGAACGGCACCCGCGCCGCGTGCAGCAGCGCCGCCAGCACGCGGGTGTCGCGCCCGCCGGTCAGCGCCAGGTTCACCGGCTCGGCCAGCTCACGCAGCGGCGCGACGGTGGCCACCAGCGCCTCGGCCAGCTCGCCGATCGCCGCCCGCCTGCGCCGCGCCGACCCGGGCGCGGGCGCCGCCTGCGGCAGCGGGGTCTCGGTGATCGTCCGCACGCCGTCCCGCACCGTGAGCCGGGAGCTGGGCGGCAGGGCGGAGACTCCTTGGTACGGGGTCTCGTCCGACAGGAAGTACCCCTGCCTGACCATCGTCTGGAGCGCCCGCACGTCGTGGTCGATCCGGTCCACCGGCTGGGCGATCAGATGCACGAGCAGGGCACGGCTCCCCACGATGTACAGGTCGGGCGTCTCGGCGTAGAAGACGGGGCAGACCCGGTTGATCGCGGTGCTCGCGGTCAGCTCGCCGTCGCGGGCGATCCACGCGGAGAAGCAGCCGCCCGCGGAGTCGTCGGGGAGCCTGGCCACGTCGGCGGGCTCGGCCAGATGGCCGTTCACCCCGATGATCCGGCCGCCGTGCTCGGAGATCAGCGGCGGCTGACGGGAGTCGTCCGGCTCGTTCGTCCAGCCGAACAGGGAGACGCCTTGGCGATGCCGTTCCCGTCCGCGAATCACGTCAGGGGGCACGGGAAAGGCGATGTCGATAACGGTTCGGACCTTGTCGAGGACACGGGCGGGAATGTCCTGCCGCTTGGTGGCTACGCCCAGATGGACCCGCACGGCTCAAGGACTACATCAATGGCCCCATCCGTCACAACTGATCACGTGTCGATCGCGTTTTGCGCTCGCTTACGTCACCGACCCGGCCATCCGCAGGGCGAGGTCCGTCGTACGGCTTGGAGCATACGGAGGTGGTTGCGATGAAATTTCGCCCCTTGGCGGTAGGCGTCGGGCTCGCTGCGGTACTGGCCCTCGCCGGTTGTGGTGGTGGTTCCGGCAACTCGGCGAGCGAACAGCGGGCGCCCGAGCACGCCGCTGGAAACGAGAAACCGGCCGCGCCGAGCGGCTCGCCGGCGACACAGGAAGACGCCGAGGCCGATGAGCAGGACACGACCACGGCGCAGATCTCCACATTCGCCCTGGACGTGGACACCGCCTCGTACGGGTACGCCCGCCGGACCCTCCAGGAGGGCCGCTGGCCGGCGCCGGGGGAGATCCGCCCGGAGGAGTGGGTCAACGCGTTCAGGCAGGACTACGCGCAGCCGCCGGACGACGGGTTCACCGTGCACGTGGACGGCGCGCGGCTGCCGTCGCGCGACGAGGCCGTCCTGCGGGTCGGCCTGCAGACACGCGCGTCCGACGCGGCCGAGCGGCGGCCCGCGAACCTCACCTTCGTGATCGACGTGTCCGGCTCGATGGCCGAGCCTGGGCGGCTCGACCTGGTCAAGTCGGCCCTGCTGAAGCTGCTCGACCAGCTCGCGCCCGGCGACCAGGTCTCGATCGTGTCGTTCAGCGACGAGGCGACGGTGCTGGCCTCGATGACGCCGCTGACCGCCAGGAGCGAGCTGCAGAACGCGGTGGAGCAGCTGAGCATCGCCGGAGGCACGAACCTGGGGGCCGGGCTGGTCACCGGTTACCAGGAGGCGTCCAAGGCGTTCAGGGCCGCCGCCACGAACCGGGTCATCCTGCTCTCCGACGGCCTGGCCAACCAGGGCAGCACCGAGTGGCAGGCCATCCTCGACCAGGCCAAGGAGTACGCGGGCAGGCAGGTCACGCTGCTCACCGTCGGCGTCGGCCGCGACTACGGGGACACGCTGATGGAGCAGCTCGCCGACAACGGCGACGGCCTGGCCGTGTACGTCAGCTCCGAGGAGGAGGCCGCCAAGATCTTCGCCACCCAGCTCCCCGCCACCATCGAGCTCCGGGCGCGCGACGCCAAGGCACAGGTGGTCTTCAACCCGTCGGTCGTGGAGAGCTACCAGCTCATCGGGTACGAGAACCGCGCACTGAGCACCGAGGAGTTCCGCGACGACAGCCGCGACGGCGGCGAGATCGGGCCAGGACACTCCGTCACCGCTCTGTACTCCCTGCGGCTCAAGCCAGGCGCCAAGGGACAGCTCGCCCAGGCCACCGTGCGCTGGCAGGACCCCGACACCAGGGCCGCCTCCGAGTCGAGCGAGTCGCTGCAGGCGGGCGACCTGGTCGCGTCCGTCTGGGACAACGCGCCGGTCAGGTTCCAGGTGGACGTGGTCGTGGCCGCGTTCGCCGTCTACCTGCGCGACCGCAAGGCGTTCGGCCTGGATCTGCCGGAGCTCGGTGAGCAGGCCACCCGCCTGGCGGCGGTCTCCGAGGACCCGATGGTCTCGGAGCTGGCCACGATCATCGAGAAGGCCAGATCCGTGGGGTGAGGACGGAGGACCATCTCCACCACGCGCGACGAGCCCGGCCGGTCCCCCCGACCGGCCGGGCCCGGGTCATGATCCCAGGCCCCGGCCGGCGTTCTTCGGGGGTCGCGAAGTCGGCTAGACTCGTACACGCAACAAGGGGCTATGGCGCAGTTGGTAGCGCGCCTCCATGGCATGGAGGAGGTCTGGGGTTCGAATCCCCATAGCTCCACCCTTGATCATGATGCGGCGGTGTCCACGACGGATGCCGCCGTTTCGCTTCAGCGGGTCACAGCACGCGGGTGTACCGGATGCTTTCCTCGCCATAGCCCAGCGCCGTGTAGAACCGCTGGGCGGTCGTGTTGGCCGCCGCCGTCTCCAGCGTGAGGTGACGTAAGCCCTGCCGCCGGGCCCAGTCCTCGGCGGCCGTCATCAGGCGGCGCCCCACACCGGCGCGGACGGCGGCCGGGGCCACCGCCAGGTCACCCACATAAGCTTCCATCGCCCCTGTGAAGTGCCGCTGCTCGTTGACCGAGACGACGCCGACGACTTGCTGCTCGTCCGCCACCGCCACGAAGACCTCGCCGCGCCGTTCGCGCGCCGGATCCAGGGACGTGTCGAGCCATTGCCGGGCCGCGTCCACGGCGGCCTCGGGGTCACGCCAGGACGCCACCCCTTCGGCCAGGCGTGCGGCCAGCGCCAAGACGGCCGGGCGGTCCTCGTCGCGCGCGGGCCTGATCAAGATCTCCATGACGGCAGGATCGCAGAAGCGGCCCCGGGACGGCCTGCCACGGTTTCCGGTCAATCGGCCTGCTCGGCCATGGCGCGCCTGCGCAGGCAGCGTACGCCCAGGACGCCGTACCAGATCATGATCGGCAGGTGGAGGGCGTACCCGAGCTGCTCCAATGCGGCCGGTGGGCCGCCGGTCCCGGTCGTCCACGGCAGCGCGACGGCGGCCAGCCCGCAAAGGGCCGCGGCCATGCCCGCTCTGCGCAGGCCCGCGGGCAGGAGGAGGCCGGCGGCGGTGGCCGCCGTGGCGGCGACCCAGAGCAGACCCGCCAGGTTGACCGCCCACTTGGCGGTGAGCAGCACCGCCGTGGCGGACGCCAGGGCGGCCGGGGTGGCGGACAGCTGGGTCAGCGCCAGGTTCCCGGCGTCGTGGAGGAGGCCCGCCAGCCCGGCGGCGGCCAGCAGCCCGCCCCCGAGCACCACCAGGTACGGCCTCGGCGCCTCGGCCGCGCCGGCGGCCGGCACCACCAGGTATGGCCTGGGCGCCTCGGACGCGCCGGCGGCCAGCACCAGCCCGGCCGCGGTCAGCGCGAGCCAGCCCAGCACGTCCAGGGCCAGTTCGGTCAGGTGCAGCCCGGTCTGCCCGGCCACCGCCGCCAGCGCGGCGGCGGGATCGGCGGGATTCAGCGTCAGCCCCGAGGGCACCACGACGGCCGCGCCGGCGATCAGGGCCGACACCGACGTCAGCAGCAGTACACCGGCGAGCCGGGACCGCGAGTTTGGGTCAATCATGGACCGTGACGGTAGAACTCTGACGCAGGGACAAAGTCAACATGCGGGAGCCGGAGATGTGGCGGATCGGGCAACTGGCGCGCATGGCCGGCGTGTCCGAGCGCACCCTGCGCCACTACGACAGGATCGGCCTGCTGGCGCCCGCCGCGGTGGATCGCGTCACCGGCTACCGCTGGTACGGCGTGGCCGAGCTGTCCCGGCTTGAGCGCATCCGCGGCCTGCAGCGCCTCGGCCTGCCGCTGCGCCGGATCGCCGATCTGCTGGACGCGCCCGAGGCGCAGCTGCGGCAGGCCCTGGCCGAGAACGTGACGAGCATCCACCGCGACATCACCGCGTTGGCCGCGACCGCGGCTCAGGCCGAGGACTACCTCGCCACGCCCATGTCGATCCTGCCCCAGCAGGCCACGGTGGGCCCGCGCCGGCTGCGCGTGCGCCGCCTGCAGCTCGATCACCCGTCCGAGCTGGCCGGCCTCTGCGCGGCGCCGCCCACGACGTTGCTGACCTGGCTCAGCGGGGCCCCGACCGGCCGGTTCGCTGCGGCGGTGACCACCGGACGCGGCGGCGAGCAGCTCACCCTGCCGGCCCGCGCCGTCGTGCGCGCCGTCGTCCCGCCGACGACCGGGGTGGTCCAGGCGGGACAGGACCTGTTCGGCTGGCTGCACCGCCATCGGCTGGCCGTCGCCGGCCCTTCCGTGGAAGATCACTTCATCGACGCGGCCGGGGTCCACGCCACCGTTCTGGAGGTGCCGGTACACCCCGTCTCGTTAGGCTCCCGGGCATGACCTTCGAGGGCACTCCCCAGCCGCGCACGCGCTGGTATCACGCGCAGACCGAGCTGGACGACTTCGCGATCATCAGCTACCGCGTGGACCCCGCGGCGCTCGCCCGGCATCTGCCCAAGGGGTTCGCGCCGATGGAGCTGGACTTCGCCGACGGCTCCGGGGCGCTGGTCTCCGCGGTCGCCTTCAAGGACCGTGACTTCCACTTCCGGTTCCTGCCCCAGGTGGCGATCGCCTGCGGGCAGATCAACTACCGGGCCTACGTCACCGCGTACGGGCGGAGCGGCGTCTGGTTCTTCGGCACCAGCCTCGACCACCCCGTCGTCGCGATCCCGCAGCACCTGTGGGGCATGCCCTGGAGGCGTGACCGGATCGGGATCGAGGCGGACTGGGAGAAGGACCGGGCCCAGTGGCGGCTGGAGGCCGGCCGGGCCCACTGCGCCGCGGCCGAGCTGCCCGAGCCGCTCACCGCGCTGGACGGCTTCGCCGGCGAGCTCGACTGGCTGGAGCGGCTCACGCATCCCACCCAGGGCTGGTACCGGCGGCGCGACGGCCGGGTGGGCGTCTACAGCATCTGGCACCCGCCGATGCGGCCCCGCTATCTCGCCGCCTCCTCCGCCCGCTTCCCCGTTTTCGAACGCCTCGGCCTGATCGAGTGGGACACGCCGCCGCACTCCGTCCTGGGCCAGCCCGAGCTGCACTTCGACATCCACACTCCGCCCACGCTCTTCCGGCGCGGCCGCTGATGTCAGCTCGCCCGGACCTCCTTGACGAACAGGAGGCCGTCGGTCGTGTCCAGCCGGCCGGGGTCGAGCGCGAAATAGCCGTGGTTGGCCGCCGTCTCGGTGCGCGGGACCAGGCCGGCGAGCGTGTCCGCGTGAGCGGCGGTCAGCGCTCGCGAGTCGATGACGTAGGCGTCGCCGGGGAGCGTGGCCAGGACGCCTTCGATGGTGTCCGCGTCCGGAGCGCCGAGCCCCTGGTGCGGCACGGCGCCCAGGGCCGAGGCGACGAACGCGTACCGGTCGCCCAGCCGGACGTCCATGATCGCCCCGGCGCTCCACCACTCCAGGGCCAGGTCGAGCAGCTGCCACTTGGTCTTGTGGCGCTGCAGGTGCCCGTTCCCGGCGTACACGAGCGCCGGCGCCGCGATGGCGCTGAGGTTGTCGGCCATCATCGTGTCGCGTACGCCCAGGAGTCTGGACACGCGGGTGGGCGACGGCTCGGCCATGCCCGCGTGGTAGCGCAGCAGGCCGGTGGCGGTGCGCGCGTACAGGTTCGTCCGCCACCACGCCTCCCGCGAGGTGGCGCGGACCAGGCTCGGTGACTCGGCCGCGAGCAGGGACTGGAGCTCGTCGGCGATGAGGCGCAGCCGGACGGCCTCGGGGGAGGCGCCGACGGACTTGGCGGGGTTCATGGCCGCGTCGGTGTCGGTCCAGGGCTCGTCGGGGCCGAGCAGCTCGCCGAGGGTGTCCGCGGTGCAGGGGAGCAGGCTCGCGGCCACGTGGGGGGCGAGGTAGCCGTGGAGCGCGGTGAGCGCCTGGCGCGGGCTGGCGGCGCTCATCATCTCCAGCGGCGCGTCGAAGCCGAAGAACCGCAGCCGCTCGGCTGCGGGGCGGGCGCTGTTGTGCTCGCGCATCCAGCGTACGAGGTCGCGGTTGGCCGGCGACTCGCCGAAGCCGTGGCTGAAGCCGCCCCGCATGACGTCGTCGAGGGTGCCCTTGCCCTCGGTCACGTACTCGTCGACGATCAGGCCGGAGAGACAGTCGCTCTCCAGCGCGAACGACCGGTAGCCCTCGTGCTCCACCAGGTGGCGGAAGATCTGGTTGCGCAGCTCCTCCAGCGAACCTTCGCCGTGCATGGCCTCGCCCAGGCCGAGCAGGCGGGGGCGGGCGGGGAGCGCACGGAGCAGCCGCGAGATCGCCGCGCCCGGATCGCCGGACAGGGGGAGGGCGGCGTCCTCGAACGGTGGGGTGGCGGGCATGGGGGCTCCTGCTCTCTTCGGCGCCAGGACCTGTGCCTTCAACCGTATCGTTGAACCTTCTGTGTAGACTTCGGCGGCGTCGGAGCGTCGCTTCTGGCCGTAACCCTCAACCTGGAGGCAGCAGTCCTATGCCCGGTGACCGACTGCGGCCGGTGGATCTGGCTCGCGAGCACGGGTTGTCCACGCAGGCCGTACGCAACTACGAGCAGGCCGGAATCCTGCCGATGGCCGAGCGCAGCCCGCACGGTTATCGGGCCTACACGAGACTGCACGCGCAAGCTTTGCGCGCGTTCGCCGCCCTGATCCCGGCGCACGGGCATCCGACGGCGACGTCGATCATGCAGGCGGTGCACCGGGACGCGGTCGAGGAGGCGCTGAAGCTGATCGACGAGAGCCACGCGCAGCTCCTGGAGGACCGCAGGACGCTTGCGACCGTGCGGCAGGCCCTGCGCGACCTGGCGCCGCCGCCGGAGCCGGACAGGGACGCGCCCGGTTCCGCCGGGCCGGGTGGGGCGGTACCCGGTTCCGGCGAGCCGGGTGGCACTTTCGTCGGCCCGCTGGCCAGGACGCTGGGGATCCGGCCGGCGACCCTGCGAAAATGGGAGCGGGCCGGGTTGCTGCATCCGCGGCGGGACCCCAAGACCGGTTACCGGGTCTACTCGGCCGCCGACGTGCGGGACGCGCGGCTGGCTCACCAGCTCAGGCGGGCCGGCCACCTGCTGGAGCAGATCGCCGTGCTGCTCGGCCAGGTGCGGGCGGCGGGCGGGCTGGAGCCGCTGGAGGGCGCCATGGACGAATGGCGCGGCCGGCTGTCCGCGCGCGGGCTGGCCATGCTGGCCGGCGCCACCGAACTCGACGCCTATCTGAAGGCCCGGCGCTGAAGGCCTGTTGCGGCGGGTCTGGCGCGTCTCCTGGCGTACTCGAACTCGCGTTCGTATAATAGAAACATGGAACTCAACCCTGAGGAACTGCCCGAGCTCTGGCGGCCGCCCATCGTGGAGCACGCCGCGGCGATCCGCGCCGGCGAGGCGCGCTACCTGCTGGCCTGGGGTGACGACGCGGCGGGCGCGCGGTGGGGGTTTCTGCTGTGGCCACCGCGGACGCGGCACGCGGGGGAGCGCGCGGAGCACCAGGGCGGCGCGCACTGGGTGCACTGGCAGGACATCAGACCGGTGGCCGGCGAGGACTACAGCATGGTCCCGGTCGCGGATCCGTTGCTGTGAAGGGGACTGGCCTTGGCGTCCATTGTCTGACTAAGGTCAGCTAATGGACGCCAAGGAGATCGAGCGGGTCCGACGCTTCCAGCGGACCGTGACGCAGCGGATCGGCGTGCTCAACGACCGGTTCCTGGCCAGGGACCGGCCGCTCGGGCAGGCACGGGTGCTCTGGGAGATCGGCGCGGCAGGCAGCGAGGTCCGCGCGCTGCGGGCCCGGCTGGAGCTCGACTCGGGATATCTGAGCAGGCTGCTGCGGTCGCTGGAGTCCGACGGACTGATCGTCGTGGACGGCGGCGGCCCCGACGGCAGGGTGCGCACGGCCCGGCTCACCCCGGCGGGCAGCGCCGAGTGCGAGGAGCTGGACCGCAGGTCCGACGAGGTGGCCGCGTCGATGCTCCAGCCGCTGTCCGGCCGCCAGCGCGAGCGGCTGATGACCGCCATGTCCGAGGTCGAACGCCTGCTGCTCGCCTCCATGGTCACGATCGACGCCCTCGACCCGCGCCACCCCAGCGCCAGGCACTGCATCAGGGCCTACGCCGCCGAGCTGGCCGGCCGGTTCGAGGGCGGCTTCGATCCGGCCCACAGCCCCGCCGCGGACCAGGAGCTCCGCCCGCCCGCCGGGCTGCTGCTGGTCGCCGTGCTCCAGGCCGAGCCCGTGGGGTGCGTGGCGCTGAAACTGCACCGCGGCGACGCGGTCGCGAAGATCAAGCGGATGTGGGTGGACCCGGCCGTCCGCGGCCTCGGGCTGGGGCGGCGGTTGCTCGCCGAGGCAGAGGCGCGGGCGGCCGGGTCGGGCGTGCGTACGCTGCGGCTGGAGACGAACAGGGCGCTCACCGAGGCCATCGCCCTCTACCGGGCGGCCGGCTACCAGGAGGTGGCGGCGTTCAGCGACGAGCCGTACGCGCACCACTGGTTCGAGAAGCGCCTGCTCCGCGAGGGCTAGCTCATTGCACCTTGGCCAGGCGGTAGCCGTCGTCGTGCTTCCAGAGCAGCCAGTCGCCCGCCGCGAGCATGACGCCCGGGTTCTTGCGCTGCTGTCCGGTCACCGGATCGGAGAGGATCGACAGCTGCCCGGTGTTGTAGGTGATGAGCCGGTTGCCCATCGTCAGCCACGGTGTGACGCCCTTGTCCGGAGACGGGACGCCTCCCAAGGTCGACACCGGCTGCCAGGCCTCCTTGGGCACCCATCGCAGCACGCCGCCGGCCACCCAGGCGAACCTCTGCCCGGACGCCGCCGCGTACCACTTCTGGTCCGGCTGATCCATCGTGTGCGTCACAACCCCTTCAGGAAGCGGATGTTCGGCCGCCACCGATCCTCGCTCGACGTCGATCACGCGCAGCACCTTGGCGTTCGACGGCTCCACGGCGAACAGATAGGGGTAGGAGAACGCCACCGCATCCCCGATCAGCAGGCTTCCCGTTCTGATGACCGTGCCGACGCCCGTGCAGGCCTTGGCCATCCAGGCCTGCCGCATGACGTCGCTGCCGACGATCACGCCGCCGTCCACCCACACGGGAGCCTTGGGGTCGGCGCCCTGCGGGCTGACCGTGTGCGTGGTCCCGTCCGCCGTGCGGCAGCGCTGGTCGGCCTCCTTGCCTTTCCGCTCGATCCACGTACGGAACGCCGGGTCCGACCCCAGCCCCGACCGCGCCGAGATGCCGAGCTCCTCGGGGGCGCCGCCGGTCGGGCCGGCCTCGGCCACCTTGCCGCTGGGCGTACGGCCCAGGACCGTGCCGTCGCTGCTCAGCGCGGCCGGGACGAACGGCTCGCCGGAGGCGGTGCGCGGTTCGATCTCCACGATGTCCGTCACGGTCATGAGGGCGCGCAGGGACTGCTCGAACCGCGTGCCGACGGACGTCCCGTACTGGTCGGGCGTCAGGGTGATGGTCGCGGTCGGCTGGGCGGTGCTGGGCCCGGTGGTCGGCCCAGTGGTCGGCGCGGTGGTAGGCGCGGTGGTCGGCGTCGGCAGTTCCGCCAATTCGGTGGCCGGATCTGTCGCGATGCCGCTGGGCGAGGTCGTGGGGGTCAGGCCGGCCGTCGTGGCGGCGTCGCCGTTCCCCGCCCGTACGGCCAGCGGCACCGCCACCACGACCGCCGTCGCGCAGGCCGCGGCGGCCAGTCCGATCGCGCGGCGGTTCCTGCGGCGGGTGGCCACGGCCCGGTGGATCCGCCCGGCGAGGTCCGGTGGCGGATCGCCCTCGGACGGCTCGCTCAGCAGCGCACCGAGACGGCGCTCCAGGTCATCCATGCTCGACCTCCTCGTGACGAACGGCTTCACGCAGCCGGGCGAGCCCCCGCGACGCCTGGCTCTTGACGGTCCCGCGGCTGCAGCCGAGCAGCCGGGCGATCTCCTCGTCGCTGCGTTCCTCGACGTAACGCAGCACCAGCACGGCCCGCATGCGCGGCGGCAGCGTGGCGATCCTGGACCGGACGTCGGCGTCGTGCAGCAGACGTTCCAGGCCCAGGTCCGCCGCCGCGGGCTCCGGGGGACTGGCCACGAACACCTCGCGTTTCGGCCGCCGCCAGCGGTTGGCCATGATCCGGACCATGGCCGTGCGGACGTACCCCTCCGGGTCGTCCTTGCGCCTGATCGCGTGCCAGCGCAGACCGGTACGGGTGAGCGCCTCCTGCACCAGATCCTCGGCGTCGTGCCGGTTGTGGGTCAGGACCATGGCGTAGCGGTAGAGCGCCGGTAGCCGCTGCTCCGCGAAACTCTCGAACGTCGGGTCGTTCACTCGCACCTCCGCCCCCAAGGACACAGGAACTCGCGGGATGGTTGAGCGACGGCTGGAAAACGATGCGGCGCTCTACACGGCGGGGTTGAAGCGGTGGTAGCCGGGCGGGGTCCAGCCGGCGGACACGGTCCCGGCGAGGTGCGCGTACTCGTCCACCTCGAACCGCACCACCCGCTGCTCCCCCCACTCCACGTGGGCCCGCCCGGTGAGCTGCAGCGTCTCCCCGCGCTCCCAGTCGGCGAAGAGCAGCCCGGCCGCCGGGTCGAGCTCCAGGTTCCCCAGGGTCATGTACATCGAGTTGCCGGTGTAGTCGGGGAACACCAGCGAGCCGGGCCCCGTGACCTGGACGAACCCGGGGTTGCCGCCCCGGTGCGACACGTCGGCGCCCAGCCCCTCGGCGCGCGTGGCGATGAAGAACGTGTCCGCCTCCTCGATCCACGCGATGTGCCGGTCCGTCAGCGCGGTGCCCCGTCCCAGCCCGGCGGGCGTGCCGGGGGCCGAGGTGGGCTCGCGGGTCTGGATGTACTTCGGGCAGTTGGCGTAGACCTGCTCCGTCCACACCACCAAGCTCTCACCAGCCTGTACGGCGGTGCCGTTCACGCGCATCCTGCGCCGCGTGTGCGGCTCGATGGCCAGCAGGCCGATGTCGCGTTCCGCCACGAACAGCCCGTGCAGCGGATCGTGCTCCGCGGGCAGCGCGGAGATCACGATCGTGCGGTCGTCCTGCGGCGCGGCGAACCCCACCGGCCCGGTGAGCAGCCCCGCCCAGACCCGCCCCAGATCGTCGGCGGCCCCCGCCGCCAGCAGGTGCTGCCGGCGCAGGAACTCGGCCGCCACCTCGGGGATCTCCGGCCGGGTGCGCGAGCTGCCGAGGTCCGCCGCCCGCACGCCCGCCCGCCGCTGCACGGCGACCTCGCCCGGATGTCTCATTAGAAGAATCCGCAGGTCGGCGCACCCGAGGTGGGCGCGGAACGGTCGCCGGCGCCGTCCGGGGCGAAGATCTCCAGCCGGATGCCGTCGGGGTCCTCGAAGAACACGCCGCCCGAGGTGGCGCCCTCGCCGTGCGGCACGACGCCGTCGTGGTGCAGGGTCGCGCCGATCTCCCTGACGACGGCCTCCGCCCGCCGTACCGCTTCCAGGTCGGCCACCTGGAACGACAGATGGTGCAGTCCGGGCAGGGCGGTGGCGAAGCGGCCCTCGCTCTGCTGCCAGAGCGTCAGCACCAGCGCGCCATCCTGCGTCAGGAACGCGTACCTCCGGCCCTCCTCCTGCGACTCGCCCGTGACGGTGAACCCGAAGACGCGCCGGTAGAACTCCGTGGACTTGCCGAGATCGGTGACGTTGAGTCCGATGTGCCCGGTCTGGAAGGTCATCCCACACTCCTCTAACGCATGCACGGCAGATCAGCCGTTAGAAGCAATATAACGGCAAACTGGAGTCTTTGGCGTTAGAAAGAGGTCACTTCTTGTGCTCCCGGTAGTGTCTGGCCGCCCGGGCGCGGTTCCCGCAGGCCGTTGAGCACCACTCCTGACGTGGGTGTTCCTTGATGAAATAGAGCACGCAGCGCGGCGCCTGGCAGGTGCGCAAGAGAGTCCGGTCGGGGCCGGCGAGGAGCTCCATGGCCGCGGCGGCGAGCCGGGCGCGCAGCCGTACGGACGCGTCGGTCGGCACGGCGACCACGGTGTGCAGTCCGGGCTCGCCGTCCCCGTCCCAGGACAGGCGGGGTGCGGTGGGCGCCGCCAAGGCGTCGGCGTTGACCTGCGCCAGCGCCTCCTCGAAGCCCGGCAGGGCGCCGGCGTCCGCCCGGCTCGGCGGCCCGGGGGCCACGGCCCTGGCGAACAGCGCGCGCACGGCCTGGCGCAGGCGCACCGTCTCCCGCCGTGACTCCTCGGTGGCCCTGAATCCGGGGTCCAGGCCGAGCTCGGCCGCGTGCTTCCCGGCCCAGTCCGTCAGGCCGCCGGCGTCGGACAGAGTGTCGATCAGCCCGGACCGATCGGCCCTGACCGTGCTGACGTACTCCAGGATCAGGAAGGACATCTCCTCAATCTAACGCCTGCGTGCCCCCGTAACCGTTGAGAAAAAATTGCGGACCACGAAAACTTGCGGAGTCCGCAATTTCTTGTACGCTGAACCCATGAGCGGGCTGAGGGAGCGGAAGAAGCAGGCCACGCGCGAGGCGCTGATGACGGCCGCGCTCCGGCTGGCCCTGCGGCACGGGCTGGAAAACGTCCGGGTCGAGGACATCGCCGCCGAGGTCGGGGTCTCGCCCAGGACGTTCAACAACTATTTCGCCAGCAAGTACGAGGCGATCGCCGCCCGCCACACCGACCGCATCATGGGCACCGCCGCGGCGCTGCGGGCCCGGCCTCCGGGCGAGCCCTTCTGGGAGGCCCTGACGGAGGCCATGGTGGCGCCGTGGGAGCAGCACGCCCGCACGGGCGACCGGGCTCCCGACCCGGAGCTGCTGGCCGGCATCCGGATGCTGGGCGAGGAGCCCGCCCTGCGGGCCGAGTCGCTGCGGGTGGCGTTCGTGGCGGAGGGCGAGCTGGTCGCGGCCGTCGCCGAGCGCTCCGGCACCGACGCCGCCCGGGACCTCTACCCCTCTCTGGTCACCGTCACCGCCACGGCCGCTGTGCAGGCTGCGGTCGGCCACTGGATGCGCTCCGATCCACCGGTCCCGCTCGTGCCGCTCCTGCGCGAGTCCCTGCGCGCGCTGGCCGCGGGACTGCCCGCCCCTTCCATCTGAGGAGAAGCCTCATGGACCACCCCCTCGTCGATGTCGTCATCGCCGGCGGCGGCCCCAACGGCCTGCTGCTGGCCCGCGAGCTGAGCCTGGCCGGAGTCCGGCCGATCGTGGTCGAACGCCTGCCGCGGCGCAGCGACCAGCCCAAGGCCAACGGGATCGTCGGCCAGGTCGTCCGGCTGCTGCACCAGCGCGGGCTGTCGGACCAGGACGTGCCGGTGCCCGTGTTCATGTTCGGCGCGATGACACTGGACCTGGTCGAGCTGGACGCCAACCCGCTCTACGCGATGGGGATCAAGCAGCCGGCTCTGGAGGAGCTGTTCGAGACGCGGGCGCTGGAGCTGGGCGTGGAGATCAGGCGCGGGCACGAGCTCACGGGCTTCACGCAGGACGCCGACGGCGTCTCGCTGGAGCTGACCGGTCCCGAAGGGCCCTACCGGCTGCGCACCCGCTACCTGGTCGGCTGCGACGGCGCGCACAGCCTGGTCAGGAAGCGCGCGGGCATCGGCTTCCCCGGCGTCAGCTCGGCCGACATCGTGAGCCGCACCGCCCACGTCACCGTGCCGGGCGCGGTGATCTCGACCGAGCGGGCCGAGATGGAGGTGCCGGGCGTGGGGACGTTCGGGCTCTACGCCTGGCACAGGACCGAGCGGGGCGCGTACGCGATGCTGCCGGTCGCGCCGGGGGTGCTGACGGTCGGAGCGACCGAGTGGGACGCGCCGGCGCCGGGCGAGGACGTGCCGATGACCATCGAGGAGCTGAGCGAGAGCCTCGCCCGCGTCTACGGCAAGAAGGTGCCGCTCGGCCCGCCGGTCGGTCCAGGCCCGCACATGCTGAGACGGCTGGACGGCCGTGAGACCAGGGTCGCCGCGAACTATCGCGCGGGCAGGGTGTTCGTCGCGGGAGACGCCGCGCACGTCCACTCCGCCATGGGCGCCCCCGGGCTCAACCTGGGGCTGCAGGACGCGGTCAACCTGGCCTGGAAGCTGGCCGCCGAGCTGCGCGGATGGGCGCCGCCCTGGCTGCTCGACACCTATGACGCCGAGCGCCGGCCGGCCGCGTTGCGGGTCGCCATGCACACCCAGGCCCAGCTCGCGCTGAGCGCTCCCGGGCCCGCGGTCACCGCCCTGCGCGAGCTTTTCGGGGAGTTGCTGGGCGACGAGGCCACCCGGCGCCGGATCGCCGCGCTCATGGCCGGATCCGACCTGCCGTACCCGATGTCCGCGCCGCCGCACCCCCTGCTCGGCCGCTTCCTGGCCGAGCTTCCCGCCGGACCCGCCGCCAGGGCCAGGCCGATGCTGCTCGACGCGACGGGCGGGCTGCGCGTCCGGCACGGCCGCGTGGACGTGGTGCGCTCCGAAGGGCCCGACTGCGTGCTCGTACGCCCCGACGGCTACGTGGCCTGGGCGGGCAGCACGCCGGACAAGTCGCTGGAGCAGGCGCTAGAGACGTGGTTCTGCGAGAGTCTCGAGATGCCGGCGTAGCGCCGCGGTCATCAGCTCCGGCGTCATCCTGTCGGGGTGGAGCACGCCTTCGACGGTGAGCCCGTCGATCAGCGCGCACAGCCGCTCGGTCTCCACCCCGGGCTCGGCGCTGAGCCGCCGGTGCCTGGTCACGCCGTCCACGATCCGCCTGACCAGGGCGCGCATCCCGTCGTACGCCTCGCGCGCCAGCGGCTGGAGCTCGGGACGCGTGCGCGCGGCGGTGGTGAACGCCAGCCAGACCGTCGCCTCGTCCCGCCGCCGCTCGTCCAGGGGCAGCAGCTCGGCCAGCATCGACTCGACGCCTTCGGCCCGGACGGCGGGGTCCTCGGCGGCCAGCAACGGGCCGACCCGCTCCTGGAGCCGGGCGCCGACCCGGTCGAGCGAGGCGCGCATCGCGAACACCATCAGATCGGTGTGCCCGGCGAAATAGTGCCGGACCGAGCCGATCGCCAGCCCCGCCTCGTCCGCCACGTTGCGCAGGGACGCCTGCTCGAAGCCCGCCCGCCGGACGACGCGGAACACCGCGTCCACGACCTCGTCCCTGCGGGTCTCCGGATCGACCACCTTTGGCATGTTGTCCTTTATAGCATGACCCTGCTAATTTATTTAGCATGGACGTGCTACAAATACTGCTCATCGTCGGCGCGGTCGTCTACGTCGTGGCCAGGCGCCTGGCGGGCCAGCCGCTCATCGCCAAGGACGTCTACGTGCCGCCGCTCATCCTGGCCGGGATCGGCATCCACGACCTGGCCCAGATCGGCCTGTCCGCACTGGACCTCGGCTGGATCGTCGTCACCGCCGTGCTCGGCGTGGTCTTCGGTGCCGTCAGGGCCGGCACGACCGTCGTGTACCAGCGGGACGGGGTCCTGTGGCAGCGCTACACCTGGAAGACGCTCGTGGTCTGGGCGGTCACCTTCGTGATCAGCTTCGGCGTAGGGGCGCTGGCGGTCGCGACCGGCATGCACGCCGAGGCCAGGTCCATGCCGCTGTCGATCGGCGTCGGCCTGCTCGGCGAGGCGCTGGTGATCGTGCTCAGATCGCGCGCGGCAGGCGCGCCGTTCGCGCCCGGCAGGCGTTAGCCTGCACAGCAGAATCCTGTTCTGGAGGGAGTGCCATGCCGGAGAATCTCATCTTCCGTCTGCCGCCGACGTTCGAGACGGTGGAGGAGGAGCGGCGGCACCGCAAGGAGCGGCTGGCCGCGGCGCTGCGCGTCTTCGGCAAGCTGGGCTTCGAGGAGGGGGTGGCCGGGCACATCACCGCCCGCGACCCCGAGCTGAGCGACCACTTCTGGGTCAACCCGTTCGGCATGTCGTTCAAGCACGTCCGGGTCAGCGACCTGATCCTGGTCGACCACGCGGGCCAGGTCGTCGAGGGCCGCTATCCGGTCAACGAGGCGGCGTTCGCCATCCACTCCCAGGTGCACCAGGCCAGGCCGGGCGTGGTCGCCGCCGCGCACAGCCACTCCGTCTACGGTCGCGCGCTGTCGGCGCTGGGCCAGGTCATCGAGCCCATCACCCAGGACGCTTGCGCGTTCTACCAGGACAACGGGCTGTTCGACGACTACACCGGGGTGGTGACCGACCTGGAGGAGGGCAAGCGGATCGCCGCGGCGCTGGGCGGCAACAAGGCCGTCGTGCTGCGCAACCACGGCCTGCTGACGGTCGGCGACACCGTGGACGCGGCCGCCTGGTGGTTCATCACGATGGAGCGCTCGGCACAGGTCCAGCTCGTGGCCAAGGCGGCGGGGCAGGTCGTGCCCATCGAGCCGGGCAACGCCGCGCTCACGCACCAGCAGATCGGCAACGACCTGGTCGGGTGGATCAACTACCAGCCGCTGCACGACCAGATCGTGCGGGAGCAGCCTGACCTCTTCGAATAGCGCGCTCGGACTCAGACTCGGATTCGGCCGGGCTGTTGCTCAGACCCGGCCGACTCCGGCGAGGATGCCTGACTTGACGTAGTCGTAGGACCCCTTGGGGTCGGCGTCGGGCGTCCAGCTCGCGACCGGGACGACGCCGGGGCCGAGCAGGTGCAGGCCGTCGAAGTAGGAGACGATCTCGTCGTATCCGCGGCCGGCCACGCCGCCCGTCGTGGTGCCTGAGTAGACCTGTTTGCCCTTGATGGTGGCGTCCTCAGTCGCGTTGCCCGCGTACAGGTGCGACAGCACCAGATAGCCGCCGGGCCGCAGCCGCGCCCGGACGCGGGCCGCTATGGCGGCGGCCTCCTCGCCGTCCGGGACGAAGTGCAGCACCGCCACGAGCAGGATCGCGTACGGCTCGCTGAAGTCCAGATGCTCCGCGACGCGCGGGTCGTCCAGGATCGCGTCGGGGTCCTTGAGATCGCCTTCCATGGCGAGCACGTCGGTGTCCCTGGCCAGCAGCGCGCGGGCGTGCGTGAGGACGATCGGGTCGTTGTCCACGTAGACGACGCGGGAGCCGGAGCCGTGCCTGCGGGCGACCTGGTGGACGTTGTCCTGGGTGGGCAGGCCCGCGCCGATGTCGATGAACTGGCGCACCCCGGCCTCGGCGAGCAGGCGCACCGCCCGGCCGAGGAAGCCGCGGTTGGCACGGGCGATCTGGCGGGCGTCGTTGCCGAGCCGCCGGCCGATCTCGATCATCTTCTCGGCCGCTTCCCGGTCGGACGCGAAGTTGTCCCGGCCGCCGAGGTAGTAGTCGTACATGCGGGCGACGCTGGGCACGTTCGGGTTGATCCCCGCGGGGACGCGGTCCGTCTCGGCCATGTGACGACCCTTTCCCTATGATCGTTTCGCCAGATTCTAGGGGGAAACCCGACGAAGACCACAAGTCCGCATGCGCCCAGTGGACCCGAGTATGCGGCGGAGGGCCTTTCAGGCGCGGCGGAACGTGTGGCGGTAGGCCAGCGGCGCCACCCCGACCGCCGCGTGCAGGTGCTGGCGGAGCGAGACCGCGGTGCCGAACCCGGCCCGCCTGGCCACCTCCTCCACCCCGAAGTCGGTGGTCTCCAGCAGGTGCCTGGCGTGCTGGACCCGCTGCCCCGTGAGCCACCTGGCCGGGCTCACGCCGGTCTCCTCCCTGAACCGCCTGGTGAACGTGCGCACGCTCATCCTGGCGTGCTCGGCCAGCGCGTTCAGGTCGAGCGGGGTGTCGAGGTGGGAGAGCATCCAGTCGCGGGTGGCCGCGGTGCCGCCGCCGGAGACGTACGGGAGGTGCCGGTCGATGTACTGGGCCTGGCCGCCGTCCCGCCAGGGCGGCATGACGCAGCGGCGGGCGGCGCGGTTGGCCACCTCGCTGCCGTGGTCGCGCCTGATCACGTGCAGGCACAGGTCCATCCCCGCCGCCACTCCCGCGGAGGTCAGCACGTCGCCGTCGTCCACGAACAGCACGTCGGGATCCAGCTTCACCTGCGGGAACAGCGCGGCGAACCGAGCCGCCTCCCGCCAGTGCGTGGTGGCCGGGCGGCCGTCGAGCAGCCCGGCGGCCGCCAGCACGAACGAGCCCGTGCAGATCGACATCGTGCGCGGCCGGCCCTGGAGGGCGTCGCGCAGCGTGGCCGGGATCGTCCCGTCCTTCATCGCCCGGCCCGCATGGATGCCCGGGACCAGAACCGTGTCGGCCGTGTCGAGCACGTCGAGGTCGTGGTCGGGCAGCACGCTGTAGCCCGCCGTGCAGCGGACCGGCACGCGGCCCTCGGAACAGGTCACCACCTCGTACAGCTTCTCGCCCTCCGGCGTCTCCGCCGCCCAGAACACCTGGCCGGGCACGCCGAGGTCGAGCGGGGCGAAGTGGTTGAGCACCACGACCGCGATCCGATGCACCATGGCCCGATTCTTTCACATATTGGCTATCCGGCCACTCGTGACCTTGTAAGGGGATAAATCAGGATTGGCGCATGACAGTGAGCACCCCCGCCCCGACGCGCCGCGGGCTGCACCGCGCCTGGTTCGTGGCCGCCGTCGCCTTCGTGGCGATCCTGGGCGCCGCCGGGTTCCGCGCCACCCCCGGCGTGCTGATCACGCCGCTCCACGACGAGTTCGGCTGGTCGACCGGCACGATCTCGCTGGCCGTGTCGATCAACCTGGTGCTCTACGGCCTGACCGCGCCCTTCGCCGCCGCCCTGATGGACCGCTTCGGGATGCGCCGCGTGGTCGCGATCGCGTTGCTGCTGATCGCCGCCGGGAGCGGGCTCACCGTGCTGATGACGGCGAGCTGGCAGCTCCTGCTGTTCTGGGGCGTGCTGGTGGGGCTCGGGACGGGGTCGATGGCGCTGGTGTTCGCCGCGACGGTGGTGGACCGCTGGTTCGTACGGCACCGCGGCCTGGTCACCGGCGTGCTCACCGCGGGCGGCGCCACCGGGCAGCTCATCTTCCTGCCCGTGCTCGCCCAGCTCGCGGAGGGGCCGGGATGGCGGTTCGCCTCGCTGACCGTGGCCGCCGCGGCGCTGGCCACGGTGCCGTTCGTGTGGTGGCTGCTGCGCGACCGGCCCGAGGACATCGGCACGACGGCGCTCGGCGCGGACCCTGGCGCGGTCCGTACCGAGCCGAGCAAGGTCAACGCGGCGGTCAGGGCGGTCACCGTGCTCGGCCGTGCGGCGCGGACGCGGCCATTCTGGCTGCTCGCGGGCGGCTTCGCGATCTGCGGGGCCAGCACGAACGGGCTCGTCGGCACCCACTTCATCCCCGCCGCGCACGACCACGGCATGGCCGCGCCGGTCGCGGCCGGGCTGCTGGCGGTCATCGGGATCTTCGACATCGCCGGCACGATCGCCTCCGGCTGGCTCAGCGACAAGATGGACCCCAAGGTGCTGCTCGGCGTCTACTACGGGCTGCGCGGGCTCTCGCTGATGGTGCTGCCCAGCCTGTTCGCGGCGACGACCGAGCCCAGCATGCTCATCTTCATCGTCTTCTACGGCCTGGACTGGGTCGCCACCGTCCCGCCCACCGTGGCGCTGTGCCGCCGGATCTACGGGGCGGACGGGGCCGTGGTGTTCGGCTGGGTGTTCGGCTCGCACCAGGTCGGGGCCGCGATCGCCGCCATCGGCGCCGGGCTCACCCGCGACCACCTGGGCGCCTACGACCTCGCCTGGTACGGCGCGGGCGCGCTCTGCCTCCTCGCCGCCGGCATGTCTCTGGCCATCGGGCATGCTAGAGGGCGATGAACGCCGAGCTTTATGTCCTGCCCCTGGTCGTCAGGATCGAGAGAGCCGCACCTCCCGAGCGCACCGACGCCCTGGAGGCCGCCGCCATGGCCGTGCTGAGCCTGCTGGACGACCCGGGGGAGTGGGCCGCCGAGCTGCACGCCTGGCAGTCCACCGGCAAGATCCGCAAGGTCGTCCGCCGGGCGAGGGGCGCCGAGTGGCGCAGAGCCCTCGCGCTGCCCGGCCGCACAATCGGCCACCGTACGGCCGAGGTGCGCGTACACCCGCCCGTGCCCCTGGACGACTGGCCCAGGGACCTGGCGCGGCTGCAGGTGTCGGGGACCGAGCTGACCGACACCGAGCCGCCGGCCGAGCCCGTGCAGCCGGTCCTGTGGGGCAACCCGAAGCTGGAGATGTCGGCGGGCAAGGCCATGGCGCAGGCCGGGCACGCCGCCCAGCTCGCGTGGTGGGCCAGCGGCGAGAGCGAGCGGGCGGCCTGGCGGGCGAGCGGCCTGGCGGTGTCGGTGCGCACGGCCGCGACCCAGGACGGCTTCGACGCCATGGTGGCCGCCGGGCTGCCCGTGGTGCGCGACGCCGGGTTCACCGAGATCGAGCCGGGCTCGTGCACGTTCGTCGCGGACGCGCCGTGGCTCCAGGGCCGCGTGTCCAGGCCCTGAGCCGGGCCGCGTCGTCAGATGGTGAACACGTCGGCCAGGACGCCGCCCGCCGGCGTGATCCTGGCGGGCGACGGGCTGTCGTAGACGACGATGAGCCGGCCGTCGCCGAGCAGCGCCACCCCTTCAGGATGGTCGCAGCGCACGCCGTAGGGCAGCTCCAGCACCTTGTCCAGCTCGCCCTCCGCGACGACCGAGTGCCGCCCGCGTCCCGGCCGCCAGCGCACCAGGCGTACCGGCCCGTCGAGGTCCATCGTCGGCCCCGCCAGCACCAGCAGCCCGTCGCCGTCCGGGCACAGGTCCCGCACGCCCAGCCCGCCCAGATCCAGAAAATGCTTCCGGTACGGCTCCCGCAGCCGCAGCCGCCCCTTGCCCGCCTCCTCCAGCCGCAGCTCCAGCACCACGGCCCAGCCGCGCAGCACCGGACCGCGCAGGCCGAGGTAGACGCGGTCGGGCGTGACGGCGATGCCCTCGATGTCCAGGCCGTTGTCCTTGCCGGGCAGCGCCAGGAACGGCGCGAGATGCGGGTCGCCGCCCAGGTGCGCGGCGATGTTCTCCGGGCCGGACAGGACCGTTCCAGGGCCCGGCAGCTCGGTGACGGGGTCCAGCGGCAGGCGGGCCAGGATGAAGCGGTTCTCCTCCCTGATCACCGTGGCCAGGCGCTCCGCGGCCTTCGCCGGGTCCTTCGACTTGGCCTTCTTGCGCTTGAGACTGTGCGAGCCGACCAGCCAGAGATGGCCGTCGGCCCTGGCCAGCCCTTCGATGTCGGCCTCGTCCACGGGGCCCGCGGGAAGATCGATGTAGCCGGCCAGCTGGAATGTGCGCTGGGCACCGAAGTGGTCGCCCGTCCATGTCAGATGCTCGAAGGTCGCCGTCTCATCGCCCGCCACCCACAACCCGGCGGCGCTCTGCCGGATCGCCGAGAGGTTCGTGTGGGTCTGTGACGCGCGTGATGCCTGGTCGAAACGCAGCTCAACCTGTTCCACGGAGCCATGATTGCACTTCGGTAGCTTCATAGGCGCAATGGCGGGATATGTCGTACGCTCCCGTCGTGCTCGATGGGGAAGATGTGATCAAGGGTTCCCAAGTGAGAACCGCACCTAAGCCGGGAACCCCTGCTTCTCCCCCCAGACGCTCCCGCATCGGGGATATCCGGATGCGGGTGGTGTATCGGGGGCTCACCGCGGTCGCCGGTGTCGCGGCCGTGGCCGTGGCGCTGGCCGTGGTGCTCCCGACAGGGCCGGACGAGGTCGCGGCGGGGCCGGTAACCGCGCCGCCGGCCGCACCGCCCTCGTCCGGTCCCGCACCGACGCCGGCCGCCTCCCTCACCGAGACGCCGCCCTCCACCGCACCTTCCGCCGCGGTGTCGGGCGCCGCCGAGCGGCCCGTCCCGTCGCCTGGCGCGACGCTCGCCCCCGGCTACACGGCCATGGAGGCCCTGTACGCCGACCCGCGTGTGCCCAAACTCACTCGCGGCGTCAAGCGGATGGCCCTGCGCTCCCCCGGCAAGCGGGTGGTGAAGGACGAGCGCTCGGGGCTGGCCGTGCCGAAGCTCGGACGGCCGTGGAAGGTGTCCGGGGCGGCGCCGTTCACCACCAAGCAGGTGCTCCCCAAGCGGCGCGGCACCAGCCTGCGGGGCGTTTTCGTCACCTGCCCGCTCCCCATCATGGAGCAGGAGTCGCCGCGCGACACGGCCCTGCTGGCCGCCCGCTGGACCCTCAACCACCACCCCAAAGGCGCCAAGATCAGCTGGCTGGCCTCCCAGCCCATCAAAGACGGCTGGATGCTCGTATTTCGCGCTAAATACGGAAAACATACGTCTCGTGCTGCTGTGGCGGTGGTGGACGGGGGAATGAGCAAGCCTGGTCTGGCGTTCGTCACAGTGCCTGACTCGCAGAGGAAGCAGTGGCGCGACATTGGCCGCGTGGTCTCAGGGGTGCGTGTTCTAGGCTAGAAAGATCATGTATGCGGCGATGTGGGGGAGTGACGCCGTGGAACGCTCTGGACCGCCACAGGCCTCGAACAAGGGCAAGGGCAAGCCGCCCTGGCGCTCAGAGGGCCTGCCCGGGACACCCGGAGGACGGCCCAAGATCAACTGGTGGCGCTTCGTCGTCACCTTGCTCGTCGTGTACGCGGCCTTCTTCGTGGTCTCGTCGTTCGTCGACAGCGAATCCGTCGAGACGATCTCGTACACCGAGTTCACCAAGCAGGTGAGCGCGAAGAACGTCAAGGAGATCTACGCCCAGGGCCTGTCCGTCGAGGGCGACCTGCGCGCGGCCGGGAAAAACCCGGAGAGCAACGAGTCCTACACCAGGTTCCAGACCGAGATCCCGGCCTTCGCCAACACCGACCAGCTCGACCAGCAGCTCGCCACCGGCCAGGTGGAGATCACCTCGCAGCCGATCACCCGCGGGTTCTTCTCGAACCTGCTGCTGTCGCTGCTGCCCGTGCTGCTGCTCGCCGGCCTGTGGATCTGGATCATGCGGCGTGGCGCCAGCATGATGGGCGGCGGGCTCGGCGGTCTCGGCAAGTCCAAGGCGGCCAAGCCGGTCGAGGCGGCCAAGGTGCGCGTCACGTTCGACGACGTGGCGGGCATCGACGAGGTCGAGAACGAGCTCGTCGAGATCGTCGACTACCTCAAGGACCCCGACAAATACCGCAGGCTCGGCGCGAAGCTGCCCAAGGGCGTCCTGCTCGCGGGTCCTCCCGGCACCGGCAAGACGCTGCTGGCCAGGGCGGTCGCGGGCGAGGCCAAGGTGCCGTACTTCTCCGCCAGCGCCTCCGAGTTCATCGAGATGATCGTCGGTGTGGGCGCCTCGCGCGTGCGCGACCTGTTCGAGGAGGCGCGGAAGGTGGCGCCGTCGATCGTGTTCATCGACGAGATCGACGCCATCGGCCGGGCCCGCGGCGGTGCGGGCGGCATCGGCGGCCATGACGAGCGCGAGCAGACGCTCAACCAGATCCTCACCGAGATGGACGGCTTCTCCGGCGCCGAGGGCGTGATCGTCATCGGGGCCACGAACCGTCCCGAGATCCTCGACCCGGCGCTGCTGCGCCCCGGGCGCTTCGACCGTACGGTCCAGGTGGGCCTGCCCGACGCGGCCGGCCGCGCCGAGATCCTGCGGGTGCACACGCGCAGCGTGCCGCTGGACGGCCAGGTCAGCCTCGACCAGCTCGCCAAGACCACCCCCGGCATGACCGGCGCCGACCTGGCGAACCTCGTCAACGAGGCCGCGCTCCTCGCCGCCAAGCGCGGCAAGGACAAGGTCACGATGGCCGACTTCGCCGACGCGCTGGAGAAGCTGCAGCTCGGCGCGGCCCGCAGCATCGTGATGCCGGAGGAGGAGCGCACCAGGACCGCCTTCCACGAGGCCGGGCACGCGCTGCTCGGGATGCTCCAGCCGGGCGCCGACCCGGTCAGGAAGATCTCGATCATCCCGCGCGGCCGGGCGCTCGGCGTCACGCTGTCCACCCCCGACACCGACCGCTACGCCTACGACGAGGAATATCTGCGCGGGCGCATCACCGGCGCGCTCGGCGGGATGGCGGCCGAGCAGGTCGTGTTCGGCGTCATCACCACCGGCGCCGAGAACGACCTCGAACAGGTCACCATGATCGCCCGTGGCATGGTGGGGCGCTGGGGCATGTCGGAGAAGGTCGGCCCGCTGACCATCCTGCCCAACGACGGCCAGCAGCCGCAGGCCTCCCCTGCCACGCTCGCCACCGTGGACGAGGAGGCGCGGCGGATCGTGGACGAGTGCTACGAGCGCGCGGTCCGGGTGCTCACCGACAACCGGGGCAAGCTGGACGGGATCGTGGCGGCGCTGCTGGAGCACGAGACGCTCGACGAGGCGGGGGCGTACGCGGCGGCCGGCGTGCCGAGCCGCTCCTCGACCCCCTTGACCCCCGCGCCGGTCGCCTCGGGCAACGGCGCGGCCGCGTCCGGGACGCCGGTGGACGAGCCTGCTCCTGGTTTTTCCGAAAACTAGGACAATACGGGCATTGCCTCGATCTCGGTCAGGGAACGTCTCTCGGGACCGAACGATCGGGGGACTGTCGTGACACTGAATGACGAGCTTCTCGCCCAGCTCGGAGACTCAGGACTGGAACAGATCGCCGGGATGCTCGGCACGGACACGGCTACGGCCCGCAACGTGGTCGAGGCCGTGTCGGGCACCATCGTCGGCGGCATGGCCCGCAACGTGGAGCACCCGGACGGCGCCGACGCCCTGCGCGGGGCGCTGGACGACCACGTGGACGCCGACCCGTTCAACGGCGACGTGGCCTCGCTGACCCGCGACGGGCACAGCATCCTCGGCCACGTGCTGGGCGGTCAGGGGACCGAGCAGGCGGCGGCCGGGCTGTCGCAGTTCGCCGGGATCAACTCGGGGACCATCATGAAGCTGCTGCCGCTGATCGCGCCCATGATCATGTCGCTGCTCGCCAACCGGGCCTCGAACGGGAAAATGGACGCGGGCGCCGTGGCCGACGACCTCAACAACGAGCGGTCGGCCGTACCAGGTGGGCTGGAAGACCTGCTCGGCGGGCTGCTCGGGAGCATCTTCGGCGGCGCCGTGCCACGGCAGGCCGGCCCGTACGATCCGGCCGGCGGGACCGCCACGGACCCCGGCGCCCGCCGGACCCCGGACGGCCGGGAGGCGGCGGACCAGCGCGAGGTGGCACCGGGGACATCGAACCCCGACTGGTGACCGGTAGGCTGGGGCAGTGATCGTTCTGGCCTCAGCCTCCCCCGCCCGCCTCGCCACGCTGCGCACCGCCGGTCTCGACCCCAAAGTGATCGTCAGCGGGGTCGACGAGGAGGCGTTCTCCGCGCACAGTCCGGCGGCGCTCAGCCTGGTGCTGGCCAAGGCCAAGGCCGAGGCGGTGGCGAGCGGGCTCGACGAGGGCCTGGTCATCGGCTGCGACTCGATCCTCGAGCTCGACGGACGGGCCTACGGCAAGCCGGCCACGACCGAGGAGGCCGCGGAGCGCTGGCGCATCCTGCGGGGGCGCACCGGGCGTCTGGTCACCGGTCACTGTGTGATCGACGTGCCGGCGGGCCGGCAGGTCGCGGAGGTGGCGACCACGGTGGTGCACTTCGGCCAGCCGTCCGAGGCGGAGATCGCCGCCTACGTCGCCACGGGCGAGCCGCTCGGCCTGGCGGGGGCGTTCAGCATCGAGGGGCGCGGCGGATGGTTCGTGGAGGGCATCGAGGGCGACCACGGCAACGTGCTCGGCATCTCGCTGCCGCTGCTGCGCGAGCTGTTCGCGGAGCTGGGCTACGCGGTCACGTCGTTCTGGCGCTAGCCTGCCGGGCATGCGATCAGTGCGCGACTTCACGTCCGGCGTCGGCTTCTTCTTCCAGGGGTTGGGATGGGTCGCCAAGAACGGGCGCTGGTGGATGTTCGGGCTGATCCCCGCGTTGGTCGCGTTCGCGGTCTATGTGGGGGTGCTCATCTTCCTGGGCACGAACGCGACTGATGTGGCCGAGTTCCTGACGCCGTTCGCGGACTCGTGGAGCTGGCGTGAGCTGTTCCGCACGCTGGTGGGGATCGCGTTGTTCCTCGGAGGGCTGGCGCTGGCGGTGCTCACGTTCACCGCGCTCACGCTGGCGATCGGGGAGCCGTTCTACGAGAAGCTGTCGGCGGCGGTGGACCCGCTGGCGTCGGAGCACGAGCAGCCGTGGTGGCGTACGCTGCCGCGGTCGATCAGAGACAGCCTGGTCACCCTCTTCTACGTGCTGCTCTTCACGATCCCCCTGTTCATCCTGGGCTTCGTGCCGGTGGTCGGGCAGACGGCGGTGCCGGTGCTGGGGGCCATCGTGTCCGGATTCTTCCTCACGGTGGAGCTCACCACCATCGCCATGGAACGCCGTGGCCTGGCGCGCAAGGCCCGCTTCGCGGTGCTGCGCGCGAACAAGGCCAGCGCGCTGGGGTTCGGGGTGGTGGTGTTCCTGCTGTTCCTGGTGCCGTTCGTGGCGGTTCTCGCCATGCCGGCCGCCGTAGCGGGCGCCGCCCTCCTCGTCCGTACGCGCCTGACCCCCACCCCATAACCCCTCCTAGCCCGGCGCTATCCGGCCCGCCGGTGTCTCCACCCCGCCCTCATCTGGCCCGCCGGTGTCTCCACCCCGCCCTCATCTGGCCCGCCCATGCCCCGCGCCTCCACCTGCTCCGCCTCCACCTGCTCCGCCTCCACCGGGCCCGCTTCCACCGGGCCCGCCTGTGCCCCGCGCCTCTGTCCCGCGTCTTATCCGGACCTCGCTTCGTCCGTGCCCCGCGCTTCTGCCCCGCCCCCGTCTGGCCGGCCCGTGCCCGCGCCCGTTCGGCCCGCCTCGCCTGATCCGTGGCTACCCCGGCTTACCCCCGAGGCTCCGCGCCCACCACGCTCATCGAGCCTGCGCCCTCCACCCCCACCCTGCTCTGTGACCACCACCGCTCACCGGGACCACCACCCCCAGGTTGCTACAGCCCCACCAGCGCCACCGAGGCCACCCGTACGCTGAGACCGCCACCATTTGCACCCTTAAGATTCCGGCCACGGCATTCAGCCCTACCGGACTCCTCCGCAGAAGCCGAGGCCATCACCCGTCGCCCCCTTCAGCCGACGGCGGTTTTCCACAGCCCTGGCAGAGCGAGCTCCCTTAATCCCCAGAACCTCGCTCGGCCAGAAGCAGCCCACCATCGCTCCGGCACCCTTAGGGCCCATGACGACCAACGGCTCCACTTCTGCCGCCACCCCCACCCCATGCTCAGCCACCATCACACCACGCTCGGCCACCCCCATCCCCACCCCAAGCTCTGCCACCTCCGCTTCCAGCTCGCCCTCCTTCGTTCCCACCCTCACCGCAGCACCCGCCCCCGCCGCCGCCCCCGCCTCCGCCACCAGTCCCGCCGCGCCGGTCGCCCCCGCCATCTCAGCCACCACTCCCGCCGCCCAAGCCGCCGCGCCCGGAGCCCTTTCCGGAGCGACCTCAGCAAGCAATGCGGCCGACACCTCCACCACCGAGGCCGATCTCCCTGATCTCCCCGACTTCCCCGATCTCCTCGATGCCACCGTCACCCCCGATGCCGCCGACACCACCCTCGAAGCCTCCGAGCAGGAGCGGGAGCCGAAAGACCTGGGGCAGGAGCCGGAGCCAGGGCCGTGCCTCACCCTCAGCAGTCCCGCCGACATCCTGGCCGCCGTGCCCTACCTCGTCGGCTTCCACCCCCACAACAGCCTCATAGTGATCGGCCTCGCCCACGGCCAAGCCAAGGTGGTGGCCAGGTGGAGCCTGCCCCTGCCCCCAGGCACCCTTGGCCCCTTGGCCCCGCTCTTCGACCGGGAGGGCGTGACCGAGATCGTCATAGTCGGCTACGGCCCAGGCGAGGTCGTCACGCCGGCGGTCGACGAGGCCAGGCTCCTCGCGACCGGCGCCGAGGTCCACGTCGGCGAGGCGCTCCGAGCCCACGAGGGCCGCTACTGGTCATACGTCTGCAACCTCGCGATGTGCTGCCCCGCGCAAGGCACCCCGTACGACCCTTCCACCAGCCAGGTCGCAGCCGAGGCGACCGTACACGGCCTCGTCGCCCTCCCCGATCGCGAGACCCTCGAACGCACGATCGCCCCCGTAACCGGCCCCGTACGCATGGCGATGAGCCATGCCACCACCGACGCCATCACCGAGTTCCGCGCGAAGATCATGGCGGCACCCGACCTGGACGCGTTCGCCAAGCAGTTCGTCGCCGAGGGACTCGTCAGAGTCCGATCAGCCCTGACCACCCACATGGAGGGCGGCCGTCTGGACGACGCGGAAGTGGCGAGACTGGGCCTGGACCTGGCGATCACCAGGGTTCGTGACGAGGGGTGGACCATGATGCACGAATCCCACGCCCTCCTATGGAAGGACCTGACCCGCAGGCTGGAGCCCCGCTTCGCCCCACCGGCCGCTTCCCTGCTGGCCATGGCCGCCTGGCGGGCGGGCAACAGCGTCCAGGCCACCATCGCCGTCGAACGCGCCCTCGCCATCGACCCCAACTACTCGATGGCCAATCTGCTCATGCACGCCCTGCAGAACCTGCTGTCGCCCACCATCATGCGAGGCCGCCTGCCCACCCCCGCCGAACTCGACGCGACAATGGGCCCCGCCCACGCGGCCTGGCTACTTCCCCTGATCAACCTTCTCGACGATGAAGACCTGCAATCCCCACCGGAATGACAGGCCCCATCGAAGTCGGCTCCTCAGCTGGGGCGCGGCCGCCCACTGGCTCAGACGGGACGCCCAGTGAGGTGGGGCGGGCCCGCCCACTGGCGCAGGCCGAGGTCGCCCAATGGCTCGGACGGGATCGCCCAGTGAGGTGGGACGGGGCTGTCCAACAGCCCAGGCGGGGGTCGCCCACCGGCTGGGGCGTGGTCAGCCTAGGGTTCGGGCGGGGCTGCCCAATGAAGTCGGACGGCATCCCCCAGTGGGATCAGACGAGGCTGCCCAACGGTTCAGGCGAGGGCAGCCCACTGGCTCGGGGTGGTCGGCCTATGGCTCAGGCGGGGCCGCCCAATGAGGTCGGACGGCACCACCCAATGGGGTCGAAACGTGCCGCGGTGGCGGACAGGAGGGTCAATGCATAGGCGAACTGGCCGTCAGTTCCTACTCCAAACCTTCCTCGCGGCGACGGCGCTCGTTATAAGCGCGCATACGCTGCGGATATCCGGTCAGCTGAACGTCGTATACCGGCAGAGCAAGATCGCGTGCGACCTTGCGAATCACTGCGGGCGCACCGACCCTGCGCCGGGTCCACTCGCCGTCGTCGGCCACGGCCACCGCGGTCGTATCAGTGGCAAAAGTCTCTGGCTCGACATAGAACTCGACGCCGCGCCGCGAACGCGCAAAAGCGATAAGCGCTTCGATGTCGGCGTCGGTCGCCTCGCGGTCGAACTTCGCGACCTTAGGGCCGCGCAGCCGACGAATGCCGTAGCGGTCTCGCCATCTCATGAGTCCTTTTTATACCGTCTGAAGGCCTTGCGTCGGGGATGATCTAGGGGACATCTCCGGGATTCTCCTGATGGCATCGCCCACCTTCGCGACGCAGTATGAGTGGTAACTGCTTGATTCTCGAAGGAGAGGCATGGCGACTATGGCTGGGGTACCTTCAACCCCTGGACCGGAACGGGTGCCGCCAGCTCAACTGCGCGTCACCAACCAGGACCGCGAGCATGTGGTGGAGCACGTCCAGACTGCCTACGCGGAAGGCCGTTTCGACAAGCTCGAGTTCGACGACCGGCTGGAGCGCGCGATGACGGCGCGCACGCACGGCGACCTGATGCCGATCATGACCGAGCTGTACGGCGCACGAGCCGTACCCCAGCTCAGCACCCCGCTGCCGCGACCGGTCCGCTCGGAGCGCGCCCCGGAGAGCAACGAACGCCTCGGCGGCGCCGCCGCACACATGCTGATGGTCATCGGCATCCCGATCATCGGCCCGCTGATCCTGCTGCTCACCGGCGGCAAGACGTCGCCCTACATCCGCAGGCAGGCGCTGGAGGCACTCAACTTCCAGATCACGGTGGTCGGGGCAACGGTCCTGCTGCCCTTCACCGTCATCGGGGTCATCCTCCTGCCGTTCATCTGGGTGGCAGCCGTCGTCCTCTCCATCGTCGGCGGCGTCTCCGCCCTGACGGAAGGCGTCTTCCGCTACCCGATGACCATCCGCCTGGTGAAGTGACGCCACCGCCGCCCCACACACCCACCCACCTCCGCCGTCCAGAGTCTCTATCCGGGCCTCCTGCGGGCCTGCCTCTACCTGGGCTCCATTCGGGCCTCCATGCAGGCCTCCGCCCGGGCCTTCATGCGGGCGCCCGCCTGGGTCTGCGCCCGGGCCTCCGTGCGGGGTCTCCATGCGGGCGCCCGGGTCTCCATCCGGACCCCTACATGGGCGCCCGTCCGAGCACCCCACAGAGCTCTCATCCGGGCGTCCACATGGGCACTCCGGAGAAGCCCAATCTTGGGCCTCGACCGGGCATTCCACAGAGCCTCATCTGGGTCTCCGCCCGGGCGCCCATTCTGGCCTCCTACGGGGCGCTCGTCCGTGCCTCCATTCGGGTACCCCACAGAGCCTCCACCACCTGGGGCGTTCACAGGGTGTCCGCTTGGGCATCCCACAGAGTCCCATCTGGGCCTTCACCCGGGCGCCCAGTCGAGCCTCCTATGGAGCGCTCGTCCGTGCCTCCATCCAGGCACTCCACAGAGCCTCACCTGGCGTCCGCTCGGGCATCTCAACCCGAGGCTCCGTGAGGCGGGGCCCGACGTCTGCTCGCGCTCCTGCCTCGACCCGTCCAGGACCGTACCCGACGCTGTGGGCGGCTGAGGCCTCTAAAGGTGCTCTTCGTTCAGGCGCTCAGGGCTGAGGCCTCAATGGCACCTTCGCTCGTCCAGTGGGCGTCCGAAGGCTGGTCTGATCTCGCGCGCTCTCTCGCTCCACCGCGCCCCGCCCACGCCTCGCCGTCGCCCCGCCCTCGCTCCACAGCGCCCGCCCACGCCCACGCCTCGCCTCGCTCCACCTCGCTCACGCCTCGCCACGCCGTCGCCCCGCCCAGGCCTCGCCCAGGCCTCGCTCTGACTTTCGGCTGTTCTCCGTCTCACTCCGCGCCACCCCAGGTGTCCGTATCCCGTCCCGGGTGTCCGGCCGGGCCCTCGGTCGGTGGGCGTCTAGTGCGCCCTGCCCGTCTGGTGTTGGGCGCCCATGGTCGGCGGCCTTGGGGTGATGTGCGGTTGGGTTCTCAGGGGTTGGCATGTCGGGTCTCAGGGTTGGCGGCCGTGGTGTGTCCGGCGTGAAACTCGGCTGATCCAGCGGCTCCGGCGGTGGCCTGTCCGTTGTGGAGGGGACAGTGGCAACGGACAGGCCGTGGCAATGGACAGGCCGTGGCAACGGGGAGGCTGTGAAGGCGGGCAGGCCGCGGCAACGGACAGGCCGTGAAGGCGGGTCAGGCGGTAGTGGTGCGTACCGCGGTGACCACGACCGTCGCGTACCGCATCGTGAAGCTGCCGCCTATGGCGTCGACGGCGGCCCCGACGCCCTCCAGCACCTCGGCCAGCGTGTCCGGCGGGAGCCGGGTGAAGGCGCCCTGGGTCGGCAGCAGGTCCAGCAACTCGTCCCGGGTGCAGGGGTGCTCCCAGTCGAATCGCCACTGCTCCGTCTCGCCGAACCCGCCACCCGCCCGGATCCCGTCGGCGACCTTGTCGAACATCAACTGGTACATGTCCACTGCATTCTTCATCATCCCTTTGAAGTCGAACGGTCCGTCGGGCATCACCCGCTGGCAGACCGTGGCAATGGCCTCATCCAGGCCAGGGGGAAGCTGGGACACGTTCCAGAATGCTGCCCACCGGCCGCCGGGGCGCAGCACCTGTGCGGCCTTGACCGCTCCTGCGACAGGGTCCACCCAGTGCCAGGCCATTCCGGCGATGACCGCGTCGAAGTCCCGGCCGACCGGGTCCCAGGCTTCGAACGTCGCCACTTCCGCCTCGACCCCGCTGTGCCGCGCGAAGTCGGCCATCCGGGGGTCGGGCTCCACGCCCAGCACCTTGCAGCCGGCCGCCTGGAACTGGCGGGCTTCGATGCCGGTGCCGCATCCGACGTCGAGGACGTCAGGTCCAGGGCAGGCGGCGACGATCCGGTCCACCATGGCCTGGGGATATCGGGGACGGGCCCGGTCATAGCGCTCGGCATCATTACCGAACGACTCCGCCACCTGCCTGTGTCGATGGGGTTCTGGATCAGGGGTAGGCGTTCCCGCCGGCGATATAGTGGGCATGCGCCCACCATAGTGGGCATGTGCCCACTCGGCAAGCGAGTGTGCCCTGCGAGCGAAGGAGCATGCGCGATGCCGACAGGAGTGGCCCTCCGACGACGTGCGCGAGCAGCTGTTCGACGCCGCAGAACGCGTTCTGCTCCGGGACGGTCCCAATGCGCTGACCAGCCGGGCGGTCACCACGGAGGCGGGGTGCGCCAAAGGTGTACTGCGCCGGCGCTTCGCCGGCTTCGACGCTTTCCTCGCCGAGCTCGTGCTCGACCGCATCGGCCGGATCGAGGCTCGGTCGGCCGCGCTGCACGACTCCACCGGGGGCGTCGCCGACAACCTCACGGGTGCGCTGACGGCTCTGTTCGAGTCGGTCGCTCATGGTCCGCAGTGATGGCCTTGGCGGCTGGTCTGCGGTCATGGTCCGCGGCGCTGGCTCCGATAGGTGGCGGTCCGCGGCGGTGGTCCGCGGTGATGGCCCTTGGTAACTGGCCTGCGGTGGCGGTGTGCGCCTTGGTGGGAATGGAGGCCCTGGGCCGTTCGCGTGGATGGGGACCGTAAAAGGGAGCGCGTCGTCTCCGACGAGGTCTTGGGCGCGGGACACGGCTCCGGCGATGAGGCTCATTCAGCACGCCATGCCCGCCCTCTCGCGGCAACGGTGCCTGGTGATCAAGCCGGTGCCGGCCCTCTCGGGATTCGAGCGCGTCTGTGTTCAACCGGTGGCTGTCCGGACGGCTGCTGGTGCCGGGGTCGTATCAAGCTACTGGGCTGGTGGCGTGTGGACGTGCTTCGGCCGACAGGGGGTGGGAGGGTGTCAGCGGGCCAGGACCTCGTATTTGACCCTCATGACGCCCGCACCCGTGTTCCCGATGGCGGCGAAGGCGGCTCTGGAGAGGTCTAGGCAGCGGCCGCCGATGTACGGGCCGCGGTCGTTGATGCGGACCGTGACCGATTCGCCGTTGTTGGGGTTGGTGACGCGGACCTTGCTGCCCAGCGGGAGGGTTTTGTGGGCGGCGGTCATGGCGGAGGGGTTGAAGCGTTCGCCGCTGGCCGTCATCTGGGGCTCGCCGTAGAACGAGGCGCCGCAGGAGCCGGTCGAGAGGACGCGGAGCTTGGGCTTCGAGGTTTCCTTCTTGGCTCTGGGCTCCTGGGACTTGGTGGCCTTCGCGCTGGTCGGCTCCGGAGTCTTGGTGCTCTTCGGGTGAGCGGCCTCCGGGGGCTTGGGGGCCGGGGAGGTCGTCGTGGGGGTGGGGCGGCGGGTGGCTTCGTTCGGGGTTGCGGCATGGCCTGCGGCCGGCTTGGCCGAGGGGGTGGATGCGGCGAGGGCGGTGGTGCGCTCAGGGGAGTCGTCGTTGCCGATGGCCGCCCAGGCGGTGGTGGAGGCGGCGGCCACGACGGCGGCGCCGGCCGCGATGAGGGGCCAACGGCGCTTGGCGGGGGCGGCTTTGCGCTCCTGAGGGGACGGCTTGTACGAATGCTGGCCCAAGGTAAACCACGGTCCTAGCTAGGGGATAGGAAAGGGAAAGGCCAGGTCGAGGGGGGTGGGCGGCGTTCCTTGGCCGATCCGTCGGCGGGGTGGGGATCCCGCGCGGTGAGGACGAACATATGGGACAAACGGGAGGTAAAGACAACTTAATGGGACATATAGTGATATATGTCACTTATGCCGCAAGTTTGCCAAGGACGCCGAGCGTACGCCGAGGATCTTCTGATTTCTGGAGAACGCGGAAAGCTCGGAAATATGGCTTGATCGGGTCAAAGATGATCGGCTCGCGGGTGCAGGATGTCCGACTGCCGGATAGCGAGCTCAGGGTTGCGGCGGGCGTTCTCGCGGCCACGCGCGCGTCACGGCCGCCGCCCGCGCCGCCTTGTGCCAGCTCACCGCTAGGGGGCACCGGGGGTGGGGGAGGAGTCTCGGGTGGGCTGGTGGTTCCGTGTCCGGGCTGGTGACGGTGGTGCGGCCTTGCGGTTGGCGGGGTGGGTTCGCGTGAGTCTGGTGGGTGGGGGTGGTTGCGTGCTGGTCCGGTGGTGGGGGGTCGCGTCGGTTGGTGGTGGAGGTCTCACGAGTGGTGAAGGGGCGGTGGGGGGAACCGCCCTGGTGTCAGCTGGTCGTCGGCACCACGTCAGGCACGTACGCCTCCAGCACCGCGAGGCTGTCCTCGTACATGTGATGCCGCACGATCAGCCCGTCCACCACCGTGAGATGCAGCGCGAACGTCATCGTGAAGCGCCTTCCCGTTGCTCGTACCCGCTGTGAGCTGCGCCCGACCACGACCGCGTCCGCCCCATCGACCAGCACGCGGTCCACCGACACCACGGCCTCGTCGGGCGGGCAGTGCTCCGGGAACGTCCGGTAATGGTCCGCTACGTCGGCCCGCGTCGCTCGGGGCCTGATCCACGGCACCACCGGATGGTCCGCCACCGGCCAGCTGACCTTCCAGTCCACCTGGGGTGCGTAGAGCTCGGCGATCCGCTCCGGGTCGCCCTCCCCGGTGCGGCGCAGGAACTCCTCGACAATCTCTCTCGTCATTTCAGCACGTTAAGGGCATATCACTGACACCGGCTGTCAGCGTCACAGCATGAGCGAGCGAACCGTCTCCACCGTGTCGGCGTCCTCCACCCGCTTGTCCGGGCGGTAGCGCAGGACCCGGGCGAAGCGCAGCGCCATGCCGCCGGGATAGCGCGGCGAGCGCTGGACCCCGTCGAAGGCGATCTCCACGACCAGCTCCGGCCGCAGCAGGACCGTCCACGCGTCGGTCGGGCCCTCGGCGAGCTCGAGGAAGCGCTCGGTCTGCCAGGCCAGCAGCTCGTCCGTCAGGCCCTTGAACGTCTTGCCGAGCATGACGAACCCGCCCTCGGGATCGCGCGCGCCCAGATGGAGGTTGGAGAGCTTGCCCTCGCGGCGGCCGTGGCCCCACTCGGCCGCAAGGACCACCAGGTCGAGCGTGTGCCGGGGCTTGACTTTGATCCAGCCCGCGCCCCGGCGGCCCGCCGCGTAGGGGGAGGCCAGGGACTTGACCACCAGGCCTTCGTGGCCGGCCTTCACCACGTCGGTGAAGAACTTCTCCGCCTCCGCCACGTCCCCCGTGATCAGGTGGGGAGTCAGCAGGCCATGGGGGACCGTGCGCGTCAGGGCCTCCTGACGGCGCGTATAGGGCAGATCGAGCAGGTCGTCGCCGTCGACGCGCAGGGCGTCGAAGAAGAACACGCTCAGCGGCGTCTGCTCGCGGAGCTGGGCGACGTTGGTCTTGCTGCTCACCCGGCTCGCCGTGACCTGGAACGGATGGGGGCGCCCGTCGGGACGCAGGGCGATCACCTCGCCGTCGAGCACCAGATCCTCCGACGGCATCTCCAGCAGCGCCTCGACCAGCTCGGGCACCTGCGGCGTGATGTCGTCGAGCGTACGGGTGAAGACGCGCACCTCCGAGCCCGAACGATGGGCCTGCACGCGTACGCCGTCGAGCTTCCACTCCAGCGCCGCGGGCGTGCCCGCCTTCTCCAGCGCGGCGGCGACCTTGGGCGCGCTGCCCGCCAGCATGGGGGAGACCGCCCGGCCCACCTCCAGCCGGAACGCGTGCAGCGACTCGACCCCGCCGGCCAGCGCGGCGGCTCCGACGGCGGGCAGCCAGCCGCGCAGCGTGAGCGCGCGCCGGACGTCGGCCGACGGCGCGCCGGAGGCCTTGGCCACCGCCTCGATCATGACGCCGTCGAGCGCGCCCTGGCGCAGCTCGCCGTGCAGCAACCGGCGCATGAACTGCTGCTCCTGGCTCGTCAGCCCGGCGAACAGGTCGGCCACCAGGGCCTTGCGCGCCGACTGCGAGCCCTGCCCGGAGACCGCCTTGATCCGCGACAGCAGCGCGTCGACGGCGGTCAGGGTGGCGGTGGCGGCCAGCTTGGGCTGTGGAAGATCCTCCAGCGTGCGCCAGCCCACGCCGACCTGTCGCTGGGGCAGCTCGCCGGAAAGGTAGGAGATCGCGATCTCCGCCTCCTCCGGGCCGACCCTGCCAAGCAGCTCCGCCAGATGGCCGATCTTGCCGAGCCTGGCGGACGTGCGCGTCACCGCCTCGGACACCCGGACCACGTCGATCAGAAGCACACGCCTATGGTGCCTCACCCGGCCGACATTTCCCCACCCGGTATTGGACGAGTGTGTCGCAACCGTCGTGAGCCGACCATGAGCATGGCGCGGCGGGACCCGGCCATGATGGCGGTTGGCGGGATCCGGCCATGGTGCGGGGGGCTCGGCCGTGGCGCGGCGGGGCGTGGCCGTGGCGGGGTGGAAGCCGGCCGTGGTGTGGCGGGAGCCGGGCGGGGGTGCCGCGGGCCGCCGTGTGAGCGGCCCGCGGCACCGCGCGGTGTGTCGGCCGAAGCCGCGCAGGTCGCCGACCAAGCCGGCAGATGCCGTACGAGGTTGGTGACCAAGCCCGCTGACGCCGTGTGAGGTCGGTGACCGGACTGCCTGACGTCATACGAGGTCGGTGACCGGACTGCCTGACGTCGTGCGGGGTCGGTGACCAAGCCGGCTGGCGTCGTGCCAGGTCGGCGACGGTGCGGTGGGTCAGCTGACGCCGAGCAGGTCGACGACGAAGATGAGCGTCTCGTTCGGCTTGATGCGGGCGCCGGCCCCACTGCTGCCGTAACCGAGGTGCGGCGGGATGGTCAGCTGGCGCCGGCCGCCGACCTTCATGCCCGCGACACCCTGGTCCCAGCCGGCGATGACGCGACCGGCGCCGAGGGGGAACTCGAACGCACTGCCGCGGTTCCACGACGCGTCGAACTCCTCTCCGGTCGAGAACGCCACGCCCACGTAGTGAACGCTTACCTTCTGGCCGGGCTTGGCCTCCGGGCCGTCGCCCACGGTCAGGTCGACGATCTCCAGGTCAGCGGGCGGGTTGCCCCCCGGGAAGTCGATCTCGGGCTTTTCGAGTGCCACGAAGTGCTCCTGTTGACGATGAGGAATGGACCCGACGACTCTATGCGGTCGGGATATCGTCATCGTTCATGGCCGCCCTTTCTCCCGACGCGATCCTGCTCACCGGGCGCGTCGCCGTCGTCACCGGAGCGGCCCGGGGCATCGGGCTGGCGATCGCCGAGGCGTTCGCCGCGTTCGGTGCCCACGTCGCCGTCTGCGACCGCGACAAGCCTGCCGACATCTCCGACGAAAGGTCCCACGCCGAGCTGGCGATGACCCTCGACGTACGGGATCACGTGGCCGTGGAGCTGTTCGCCCAGGCCGTACGCGAGCGGTGGGGCCGCGTGGACGTGCTGGTCAACAACGCGGGCGGCACCTTCCACGCCGCGTTCGCGGAGACCTCGCCGCGCGGCGAGCAGATCCTCATCGAGGAGAACTTCACGCAGGTCACCGGCATGACCAGGCGCATGCTGCCGATGATGGGCGCCGGCGCCTCGATCATCAACGTGACCTCCAGCGAGGCGCACCAGGCCGCACCGGGCTTCGCCCTGTACGCGGCCATGAAAGCCGCGCTGGAGAGCCTGACCAAGTCCCTGTCGCTGGAGCTGGCGCCCCGCGGCATCAGGGTCAACGCGATCGCGCCCGACGCGTTGCAGACGGCCGGCGAGTCGGGCGTGCGCGAGCGCATGCTGGCCCGTCCGCTGCCCTACGACCCGGTACGGGTGCCGCCGCTCGGCCACCTCGGCCGGCCCTGCGACGCTGCGGGGGCGGCCCTGTTCCTGGCCGGAGACCTGGCCAGGTTCGTCACGGGGACGACGGTGCACGTGGACGGAGGGATCCACGCCGCAGGCGGCTGGCGTCGCGTCTGAGGGCGAGGGCGGGGGCTGCGTCAGGCGCCCAAAACCCAGGCGCCCAAGAGCCAGGCGCCCAAGAGCCAGGTGCCTAGAGGCGAGGGCGCCCGGGGGCGTCACCAGCTCTGATGCAGCGGCATGCCCTCCGCGTACCCCGACGAGCTCTGGACCCCCACCACCGCCTGCGCGTGGAACTCCTCCAGATTCCCCGCCCCCGCATACGTGCACGACGACCGCAGCCCCGCCACGATCGCGTCGATCTGGTCCTCCACGCTGGGCCGCTTCGGATCGAGATACATCCTGGACGTGGAGATGCCCTCCTCGAACAGCGCCTTCCTGGCCCGGTCGAACGCCGAGTCCTCGGCCGTCCTGAGCCGCACGGCCCGCGCGGAGGCCATGCCGAAGTTCTCCTTGTACTTGCGCCCGTTCGCATCGGTATGGGTGTCACCGGGCGACTCGTACGTCCCCGCGAACCACGAGCCGATCATCACGTTCGAGGCCCCCGCGGCCAGCGCCAGCGCCACGTCGCGCGGGTGGCGCACGCCGCCGTCCGCCCACACGCGCCGCCCCAGCCGCCGGGCCTCGGCCGAGCACTCCAGCACGGCCGAGAACTGCGGCCGTCCGACCCCGGTCATCATGCGGGTGGTGCACATGGCGCCCGGCCCCACCCCGACCTTGATGATGTCGGCCCCCGCGGCCACCAGATCGCGCACGCCGGACGCCGTCACCACGTTGCCAGCCGCGACCGGCACCCCCGGATCGAGGGCCCTGACGGCCTGCAGAGCGGAGATCATCTTCTCCTGGTGGCCGTGCGCGGTGTCCACGACCAGGCAGTCGACCCCGGCCTCCAGCAGCTCCTTGGCCTTGGCGGCCACGTCGCCGTTGACGCCGACCGCGGCCGCGATGCGCAGCCGTCCCATGTCGTCGAGCGCGGGCTGGTAGAGGGTGGCGCGCAGGGCGCCCGTACGGGTCAGGATGCCCACCAGCCGCCCGCCCTCGTCCACGATGGGCGCCAGCCGGTGCCGCCCCTCGTGCAGCCGCTCGAACGCCGCGCGCGGGTCCAGCCCGGCCGGCAGCGTGAGCGGGTCGCCGGACATGACGTACGAGAGCTGCGTGAACATGTCCACGCCCTGGCAGTCGGCCTCGGTGACCACGCCGACCGGCCGGTTGTCCCAGTCGACCACGATGACCGCGCCGTGCGCCCGCTTGGGCAGCAGTTGCAGCGCCTCCCCGACGGTGTCGTGGGGGGTGAGGGTGAGGGGCGTGTCGTGGACGAGGTCGCGCTTCTTGACCCAGTCGACGACGTTCGCCACGACGTCCAGCGGGATGTCCTGCGGGATGACGGTGATGCCGCCCCTTCGTGCCACGGTCTCGGCCATGCGGCGGCCGGCGACCGCGGTCATGTTCGCCACGACGATGGGGATGGTGGTGCCGGTGCCGTCGTTCGACGATAGGTCGACTCCGAGCCGGGAACCGACCGAGGAGCGCGACGGGACCATGAACACGTCGCTATAGGTCAAATCGTAGGGAGGATCGAGGTCATTGAGAAACTTCACGTTCATCCATCTTATGTGGTGACAGTGTCATCAAGGGGTTTCCCCCTTTCTCGGGGGCTTATGATCGGCCGGGACACTTTTGGGGGAGGGGAGGGTCTGTGGACGTCATTGATCGGGCCGAGCTGGTCGTGGTCGGCTTCGCCGTACGCACCACGAATGCCGACGAGATGGATCCCGCACGGGCCAAACTGCCGACTCTGTGGCAGCGGGTGGGCGCGCCGGGGGCCTTCGCGCACGTGCCGGGACGACTCGACGAGAACCTCTACGCCGTGCTGACCGACTACGAGAGCGGCCACAACGGGGCCTACACGCAGATCGTCGGGACCGGGGTGCGCACGGTGCCGCGGATCCCCGAGGGCATGGTGGCCGTACGCGTGCCGGCCGCCCACGCGCTGCGGCTGGCGGCCCGCGGCCAGATGCCGCAGGCCCTCGTCGAGGCGTGGCAGCGGGTGTGGAAGCACACCGAGTCGGGCGGCACACCGTCGCGCGCCTTCACGACGGACCTCGAGGTCCACCACCCCGAGGGGGCCGACCTCTACATAGCGGTATAAGTCAGAGTCCGAGCGCGGCGGCCGCCGCTTCGACGGCCGTCGGCTTGACCTCTTCCAGCGGCAGGTGCGCGTACTCGACCGAGCAGTCGGACATCCCGCCGAGCGCCACCGTCGCCCGGATGTGCTGCGCCTGCGTGAGCTCGGGCCCCAGCAGCAGCGTGATCACCTGGCGCCGCCAGTCGAACATGCGCGCCCCCAGATCCAGCACGCCCAGCGTCGACAGCTCGCGCACCACCATGACGATCACCTCACGGTGCCGCCAGATCAGGTCGAAATAGTCGTCGAGCAGCTCCCTGGCGTCGCCCGGCTGCCGCGTGCTCACGAACCGCTCGATGTCCTCGATCATCGGCTGGATGATGCTGCGCACCAGGTCGTCGCGTGAGGCGAAGTGATAGTAGAGGGCGGGCTTGGTGATGCCCAGCCGGTCGGAGATCTGGCGCAGGCTCGTGTTCTGGACGCCCTGCTGGGCGAACAGCTCGCGTGCCACGGCCTGGATGCGTGCTTTGGTGTCGCTGGGCATGCGCCCAAGAATACCCCTTACCTATCGTTAAGTAAGATGCTAGCGTCGCACTTACCATCCGTTAAGTAAGGAGGAGGCCATGCGAGTCCTCATCTCGGGCGCGAGCATCGCCGGGCCGGCTCTCGCGTACTGGCTCACCAGGTACGGCTTCTCCGTCACGGTCGTCGAACGGGCCCCCGGGCTGCGTAAGACGGGCGGTCACGCGGTCGACCTGTTCAGGCCGGCGATGGACATCGTCGAGCAGATGGGCGTGCTGGAGCCGGTGCGGGCGAAGAAGACCGGCACGGAGCACCTGACGATCTTCAGAGAGGGCGTGCGCAAGCCCATCGAGCTGGAGCTGCGCCGCGTCATGAACGCCGTCTCCGACCGGCACGTCGAGATCATGCGCGACGACCTCAGCGAGATCTTCTACGACGTCACCCGCGACGACGTGGAGTACGTCTTCGGCGACTCCATCGCCTCGATCTCCGAAGCGGGCGAGGTGGTCTTCGACGGCGGCCGGACGGAGACGTACGACCTGGTGATCGGCGCCGACGGCCTGCACTCCAACGTCCGTGGCCTGGTCTTCGGCCCAGAGTCGCGCTTCACCACCTGGATCGGCGCCTACCTGGCCGTCCTCACGGTGCCGAACCACCTGGGGCTCGACGGCCGCATGGAGGGCATCGCCGGGGTCGGCAGGATGGCGGCCATGTACGGCGCCGCGGATCTGGAGGACGCGCGGGCGGGGTTCTTCTTCAGGACGCCGGAGCCGCTCGACTACCACCACAGGGACGTCGCCAGGCAGAAGGAGCTGCTGCGGGCCCGCTTCGAGGGCATGGGCTGGGCGGTGCCCACGCTCCTCGCCGAGCTGGACCGCACGCCCGCGTTCTACTTCGACTCGATCACCCAGCTCCGCCTGGACACCTGGTCGCGCGGCCGGGTGACGCTGGTGGGCGACGCCGGCTACTGCCCGGGGCCGGCGGTCGGAGGCAGCACGAGCCTGGCGGTGGTGGGCGCCTACATCCTGGCGGGCGAGCTGGCCGCGCACGGCGGGGACCACACGCGGGCCTATCCGGCCTACGAGGCCGAGATCGGCGACTACGTGCGCCGCAGCCGCTCGTTCGCCGTCGGCGCGGCCAAGCGCATCGTGCCGCGCACCCGGTTCGACCTGTGGGCGCTCGCGCAGGGCATGCGGCTGATCAACCACCTGCCGGCCGCGCTCACCAAGGCGGCCACCAAGATCAGCAGCAAGGGGGTGCGCCTGCACGACTCGATCGAGCTGAAGGACTACTCGGCCTTCAACGCCGCCGGAGCACGATCGGGAAGGACGTCACGCCCCTGACGAAGGCGTTGGGCAGGATGCGCGGCCCTTCCTGATCCGCCCAGGCCGCCGAGCCCACCCGGTCGAGCCACTCCTCGAAGAAGATCCGCAGCTCCAGCCGGGCCAGCGCCGCACCCAGGCAGAAATGGGCGCCGTGGCCGAACGCGATGTGGCCGCCCGGCTTGCGGGTCACGTCGAACACCTCCGGCTCGTCGAACACCTCGGGATCCCGGTTCGCCGCGCCGTACATGAGCAGGACCTGCTGCCCCTCGGTGATCCGCTGTCCGTGCAGCGAGGTGTCGCGGGTGGCCGCGCGGCACATGTTGAGAATCGGTGTGGTCCACCTGATGAACTCCTCCACCGCCCCCTCCATCAGCCCCTTGTCCGCGCGCAGCAGCCGCCACTGGTCCGGGTGGCGGATGAGCGCGTCGATGGTGGTGGCGATGACCGTCCTGGTGGTCTCCGCGCCGCCGTCGAGCAGCAGCAGCGCGTCGTTCGCCAGGCTCGTGTCGTCGTAGCCCGGGGTGGCGCACCACAGGGACATCAGGTCGTCGCGCGGGCTCGCGCGGCGCTCCGCGGCCAGGGCCAGCACGGCCTCGCCGTACTCGCCGGCGGCCACGGCGGCCTCGTGGGTGACGTAACGCAGGCCGCCGCCGGCCACGATCGTGGTCTCCGACCAGTGCTTGAGCTTCGGCCAGTCCTCGTCGGGGAACCCGAGCAGCCAGCCGATCATGCGGGCGGGCAGCGGCGCGGCCAGCTCCGGCACCGCGTCCACCGTGCCCTGCTCCAGTGCCCGTTCGAGCTGCTCGACGACGACCTCGCGGACGCGGGCGGCGTAGCGCTCGTGTACGTGGCGCGGCGTGAAACGGCGGTAGACGAGGCGGCGGCGCTCGGCGTGCCCGGGATCGTCCAGGCCGATCATCGACGGCTCTGAGGGCAACTGGGGGCGGTAGCCGCCGGTGCTGGTCCACAGCTTGGGGTCGCGCTCGATGGCCGCGATGTCGGCGTGGCGGGAGATGCCCCACAGGCCGTTGGCCGCGTCGTAGTAGGCGGGGGCGTGTTCGCGCAGCCACGCGTACACGGGGCCGGGGTCGCCCGCGTACAGGGCGCCGTCGAGCAAGTCGGGTAAGTCGGGTGGGCCGTTCATGCGAGCACCCCTTGGCTGCGTAGCTTGTCCGCCTCCTCCTGCGACAGGCCCCAGGAGGACAGGTCGGTCAGGCGGGTCGCGGGGGAGAGGTCCTGCGCGGGGACGCCGAGCAGGCGGGGCGCGGGCAGCGGCTGGGCGAGGCCCCCGACCTCGGTGAAGCTGCCGCGGGCGACGTTGTGCGGGTGGGTGGCGGCCTCCGCCATGGACAGCACGGGGGAGACGCAGGCGTCGGAGCCCTCGAAGAGCGCCTCCCACTCGGCCCGCGTCCTGGTCTTGAACTCCTGGGCCAGCCGGGCCTTCAACGCGGGCCACTGGCTCCTGTCGTTCCTGTCGGGCAGGTCCGTCAGGCCCATGAGGGTCACCATGGCCTCCCAGAACTGCGGCTCCAGCGACCCGACGGCCAGATGGCCGCCGTCGGCCGTCTCGTACGTGTCGTACTGCGGGGCGCCGGTGTCCAGGAGGTTCGTGCCGCGCGGCCCCCAGTGACCGCTCGCCGCGGCCTGGTAGAACATCGCGAACAGGATCGACGCCCCGTCCACCATGGCCGCGTCGATCACCCGGCCCGCACCCGTCCGCTCCCGCTCGAACAGGGCGAGCAGCACCCCGTACGCGAGCATGAGCCCGCCGCCGGCGAAGTCGCCCAGGATGTTGATCGGCGGCGTCGGCTTGTCCCCTTCGCGGCCCAGCATCGACAGGATCCCGGAGACGGCGATGTAGTCGATGTCGTGCCCGGCGGTGGGCGCGAGCGGGCCGTCCTGCCCCCATCCGGTCATGCGGCCGTAGATGAGCCGCTCGTTGACCGCGTGCAGATCCGCCGGCCCGATGCCGAGCCGTTCTGCCACGCCCGGCCGGAACACCTCGATCACCGCGTCGGCGTTCCTGGCCAGCTTCTTGAAGGCCGCGACGCCTTCCGTGGACTTCAGGTCGAGCCCGATCGTGTGCTTGCCGCGGTCCATGACGTCCGTGCGCGGCCGGTCGGAGACGGCGCCGACCCGATCGATTCGCAGCACGTCAGCGCCGTGATCGGCTAGCATCATTCCCGCGAACGGCCCTGGGGCGAGCCCTGCGAGCTCCAGCACGCGCACACCCGCAAGCGGACCCCGGCGAACTTCAGGCATGGACCTCTCCTCGGTGTGGACTCTGCCTCAGTAGAACAACATTCGGTGACCTGTGGCAAGCCGCCTTCGCGACCTTCCGGCGAAGTTGTGGGAGGTATGGGAAACTTGCCCACTGTTCGGGTGGTCTACAGATAGCCGCGTGCGCGGATATCTGCAGCAGGCGCATGCGCCGCTACAGGGGTAGGACATGGTTTCGGATGGCAACCGGCTCATCGCAGGGCGCTACCAGTTACTGCGCGAATTGGGTCGCGGGGGAATGGGCGTGGTCTGGGAAGGTGGCGACACCCTGCTCAACAGGCAGGTCGCCATCAAGGAAGTGCTGCTGCCCGACGGGCTGTCGCCGGGGGACCAGGAGCGCCAGCTCATGCGTACCGCCCGCGAGGCGCGTATGGCGGCCAAGCTCAACCACCCGTCGGTCGTCGCCGTCTACGACGTCGTCGAGGAAGGCGGCCGGCCCTGGATCGTGATGGAGCTGCTGCGCCATCCCTCCCTGGAGGAGGTCGTGCTCACCACGGGCGCGCTGCCCGTGCGGCAGGCGGCCGACGTGGGCAGGCAGGTGCTGTCCGCGCTGAAGGCGGCACACGAGACCGGCATCCTGCACAGGGACGTCAAACCCAGCAACATCCTGCTGGCCGACGACGGCCGGGCCGTGCTGACCGACTTCGGCATCGCCACGGCCGAGGGTGACGCGTCGCTCACCCAGACCGGCATGGTGACCGGCTCACCGAGCTTCCTGGCCCCAGAGCGGGTGCGCGCCGCCGAGGCGGGGCCGCCCTCGGACCTGTGGTCGCTGGGCGCCACGCTGTACGCCTGCATGGTCGGGCGCTCGCCGTTCGAGCGGGGCGACCCCATGTCGACGCTGAACGCGCTGCTCACCGAGGAGCCCGACTACCGCAGGATCCCGCCGGCCATGCACCCGGTCCTGCGCGGCCTGCTGCGCAAGGAGCCCGAGGACCGGCTGGACGCGGAGGAGACCGACCGCCTGCTCGCGGCCATCGTCGCGAGCAAGCCCGCGCACACGGACCTGGACGTGCCGGCGAAGAAGCGGGGCGGGCGCGGCCGGGCCCTGCTGGCCGCGGGAGCCGCGGCGGTGCTGATGGTCGCGGGCGGCACGGTCGCCTACTTCAGGCTCTCCTCCCCGGCGGAGGGAACCCCGCGCAGCACCGCGCAGCCGGCCGCGGCGATCAGCCCGCTGCCGAGCATGACGGCCACGCCCACCATGACCCCGACGCCGACCCCGACGCCCACCGTGAGCAAGATCGTCCCTGCCGTACGCGTGTGGAAGTCGCGTGACGGCTGGTCGATCATGCGGCCGACGGGCTGGCGGGGCGCGCTCAACGAGGCCTACACCGAGTGGACGCGCCGGGACCGGGGCGCCCACCTCGGCGTCGAGGCCCGCTACGCCAACACCGACCCGAGCCAGGTCATGCGCGACGCGGAGGAGACGGTCCGGCAGAACGCCGCGAACGTCGTCAACCGCGGCCGCAGGACGGTCGTGCACCAGGGCGCCAAGGCCGTGGAGTGGGAGTTCTCCTGGACCGCGGGCGCCACCGGAGACACGCCCTGGACCACGCCGGGCACCCGTTACCGCGAGGTGCGCAGGGCGGTGGCGATCGGCGACACCGCCTATCTCCTGTCGTGGACGGCCACCGAGGCCCAGTGGCTCAGGAACAAGGGGCTTATGCGGCAGGTGATCAGCAGCTTTACTGTGGGGGCATGAGCCCCTGGAACCTGCTCGCCCTGCCCCCGCTCCCCGAGGAGCTGATGCGCCGCCTGCTCGCCCCGCTCGGCGACCAGGTGACGGTGCGCGTGCCCGCGGCGCGCGACCGGGAGGCGCTGCTCGCCGCGCTGCCTGAGGCGGAGATCGTGCTCGGCGACTGGACCGGCACGCTGGCGCTGGACGCCGAGGCGGTCAAGTCGGCGCCGCTGCTGGCCTTCGTGCAGCAGCCCTCCGTGGGCGTGGACGGCCACGACCTCGACGCCCTGGCCGCCGCCGGGGTGCCGCTGGCCAACACGCCGGGGGTCAGCGCCGTGGCGGTCTCGGAGTGGTGCCTGGCCGCGACGCTGTCGCTGTCGCGCAAGCTGGGCGCCGCCGACGCCGCCGTACGCGCGGGCGAGTGGCCTCAGCAGGGCCTGCAGCCCCGCGAGCTGCGCGGGCGCCGCGTCGGCGTGGTCGGCTACGGCCCGATCGGCGCCGGCTGCGTCGAGATGTTCCGCGCGCTGGGCTGCCAGGCGTCCTACTGGACCCGTACGCCACGCGCGGACGCCGGCTTCGAGGAGCTGGACGCGCTCGTGTCGGGCAGTGACGTCGTGGTGGTCGTGATCGCGCTGTCCGACGAGACCCGCGGCCTCATCGACCCCGGCCGGATGAAGCCGGGCTCCCTGCTGGTGAACGCGGCCAGAGGCGGGGTCGTGGACCAGGAGGCGCTCGTCGAGGCCCTGCGCGCGGGCCATCTCGGCGGGGCGGCGCTCGACGTGTTCGACGAGGAGCCGCTGCCCGCCGCCGACCCGCTGCGCGACCTGCCGAACGTCCTGCTGTCGCCGCACGTCGCCGGCGTCACGCCGGAGGCCACGAGCCGCCTGCTCACCGCCACCATGGACAACCTGACCGCCGCCATCGAGGGCCGCGAGGTGGACGGGGTCCTGAACGGCGTATCACCGACGATCAACAGGAAGTTTACGGATTCGCCTACCACGTAGGCATTTCACCTGCCACGCTGAACAGTTTTCGTGTCTTTAACGACCCCGGTCTGGTCCGGCTCGCTCGTGAGAGATACCGTCTTACGGACGATCTCTACCAGCTCCAGGGGGTGCTTCCGTGACGACGACGATGTCGACACACCAGCGGGCAGTAGAGCAGATCCGGCAGTCGTACGCCGAGATCCCCGGAGGTGCCGCGCCCCGGCTGGCCAAGTCCACGTCCAACCTGTTCAGGTTCCGTGACCAGGGCCGGACGGCCAAGCTGTCGGCCAGGGACCTCGACGAGGTCATCAGCGTCGATCCGGAGACCATGACGGCCCAGGTTCAGGGCATGACGACGTACGAGCACCTGGTCGACGCCACGCTGCCGCACGGTCTCATGCCCTACGTGGTGCCGCAGCTCAAGACGATCACGCTGGGCGGTGCCGTGACGGGGCTCGGCATCGAATCCACCAGCTTCAGGGACGGCCTGCCGCACGAGTCGGTCGAGGAGCTCGAGATCCTCACCGGCGACGGGCGCATCGTGGTGGCCCGCGCGGACAACGAGCATCGCGAGCTCTTCCGGTCGTTCCCCAACTCCTACGGCACGCTCGGCTACGCGCTGCGCATCAAGATCAAGCTGCGCAAGGTCCAGCCGTACGTCCATCTCACCCACGTCAAGTTCACCGACGCCGCCAAGTGCATGCTGGCCATGCAGGAGATCAGCGACAGCATGGTGTACGACGGGGAGAACGTCGACTTCGTGGACGGCGTCTTCTTCCAGCCGGGTGAGATGTACATCACCCTCGGCCGCTTCGCCGAGCGCGCGCCCTACGCCTCCGACTACACCGGGATGCGCATCTACTACCAGTCGATCAGGCAGCGCAACCGCGACTGGCTGACCATCCGCGACTACCTGTGGCGCTGGGACACCGACTGGTTCTGGTGCTCGCGCGCCTTCGGCGTGCAGCAGCCGATGGTCCGCTCGCTGATGCCGCGCCGCTGGATGCGCTCCGACGTCTACCGGCGTCTCGTGGCGCTCGACCGGAAATACGGCGTGACCGCCCGCGTCGACAGGTGGCGCGACCAGCCGGTGCAGGAGTCGGTGATCCAGGACGTGGAGGTCCCGGTCGAGCGGGGCGCGGAGTTCCTGGAGTTCTTCCACGACAAGGTGGGCATGACGCCGGTGTGGATGTGCCCGCTGCGGGCGTCGTCCCGCTGGCCCCTCTACCCCCTGGAGCCGAACAAGCTCTACGTCAACTTCGGTTTCTGGGGAATGGTGCCGCTGCCACGGGGGCAGTTCGACGGCTACTACAACCGGCTGATCGAGAACTCGGTGCACGAGCTCGACGGTCACAAGTCGCTCTACTCGACTTCCTTCTACGCCCGTGAGCAGTTCTGGCAGCTGTACAACGGTGACGCCTATTGGCCGGTCAAGCGGGAATACGACTCGAACAGTCGCCTGCTGGACCTGTACGAAAAGTGTGTACGGGGAAGGTGAGCTGATGGCTCTCGCAACCATCTTTGAAAAGATCGTAGGTCCGGAAGCGAACATCGCGTTCATGGCTTACGACGGCAGCAAGGCGGGGCCGGACGGGGCCGACCTCGCCCTGGAAGTCAAAACCCCGATCGCGGTGGCCTACCTGGCGCAGGCCCCGGGAGAGCTCGGCCTCGCCAGGGCGTACATCTCGGGGCACATCGATGTGCACGGCGACATGTACGCGCTGCTCGACCGCATGTGGAACATCACGACCAACGACCTGACCACGGCCGAGAAGCTCGCCGCGGTCCGTTCGCTGGGCATGAAGCCCCTCCTCATGCGCGTGCCGCCGCCTCCGCAGGAGATCCGGCAGAGTGCGCTGGCCAAGCTGGGCTCCCGGCACGCCAAACAGCGTGACGCGGAGGCCATCCACCACCACTACGACGTCTCCAACCGCTTCTACGAATGGGTGCTCGGCCCCTCCATGGCCTACACCTGCGCCGTCTTCCCCGAGGAGGAGTCGACGCTGGAGGAGGCCCAGTACGCCAAGTTCGACCTCGTGGCCCGCAAGCTGGACCTCAAGCCCGGCATGCGGCTGCTCGACGTGGGCTGCGGCTGGGGCGGCATGGTCATGCACGCGGCCAAACACTATGGCGTCAAGGTGCTCGGCGTGACCTTGAGCAAGCAGCAGGCGGAGTGGGCGCAGAAGGCCATTGCGGAGGCGGGCCTGCAGGACCTGGCGGAGGTCCGTTTCATGGACTACCGCGACGTCAAGGAGGGCGGCTTCGACGCCGTGAGCTCCATCGGCCTGACGGAGCACATCGGCAAGTCGAACGTGCCGTCGTACTTCGAGTTCCTCTACAGCAAGCTGCGGCCGGGCGGGCGCATCCTCAACCACTGCATCACCCGGCCGACCGGCAAGGAGAAGACGTTCAACAAGGGCGGTTTCATCAACCGCTACGTCTTCCCCGACGGTGAGCTGGAGTCGGTGGGCTGGCTGATCAGGCAGATGGAGGACATCGGCTTCGAGGTCCGCCACGAGGAGAACCTGCGCGAGCACTACGCGAAGACCCTGCGCCACTGGTGCGACAACCTCGACACCAACTGGACGGACGCGGTGCAGGAGGTCGGCATGGGGACGGCCCGGGTGTGGGCCCTCTACATGGCGGGCTGCATCGTGGGCTTCGAGCGCAACAAGGTCCAGCTCCACCAGGTGCTGGGCGTCAAGCTCGACCGGGAGGGCCGCTCAGGCGTCCAGCTCCGGCCCTCGACCGACTGGCCGTAGACGGGACCTCGGGAGGCGCTGCGGGTCAGCGCCTCCCAGCGGTCGGCTACTTCTCGTTGGTCGGGCCGGCCGCATGCTTGCCGCGGCTCGCCTGGCTCTCGTCCAGGTTGGCGCCTTCTTGGGAGTCGTCCGGCGTGTCCTGGGGACTGCGGGGTTTGGCGTGCCTGCCCACGCGACCTCCTTTGCCTCTCCTGACTGCTCAACGTGAGCGTAAGGTTACTATCGGCATGGGTCGAGCGCGAATCGCCTCCCGATCAGCGGTGTTCGTCATCCGGCGGCCAGTCCTTGGAGGGTGCCGGTGAGCCCGGCCCAGCTCTCCTCGGCGTCCGGGGTGCGCCCGTGCGGGGAGCGGAACCACGCCACGAACTCGGCCACGTCATCAAGGGCCCATCGCAGCCGGTAGAGCTCCATGGCGGTCTGGTCGGGGGTCCGGCCGGTGGCGTCGGCGTAGCGGGCGAGATCCTCAGGTCCCCTGGCGACCAGCCACAGGTCGCGTTCCGGCACGGCGAGCCCGACCGTGTCCCAGTCGACCAGCAGCCGCCGCTCGCCGGCCCGCAGCAGGTTGCCCGGGTGCGGCTCGCCGTGCGTCACCACCGGCTCGCCGGGCTTCTCCGCCAGCCGGTCGAACTCCCGCAGCCGGCGCCGCAGCATCTCGGCGTGGCCGGCGACCAGCTCTCTCGCGGGCTCGGCGTACGGGCCGCCCAGCCAGGGCCGGTGCGCGTCCAGGAGCGACTGCTCCAGCCCGGCCCGCCCCGGCAGCTCCAGCGGCCGGTCGGGGGTGGAGAGGGGCGCGGGGGTGCGGTGCAGCTCCGCCAGCAGATCGATGATCAGCCCCCGCTCCGCCGGCGAGATCTCCTGCCCGAAGTCGCCGGCCTGGCCGTCGACGAGCGGGAAGACGCTCAGGGCGTACCGGTGACTGTCGAGGCGGACGAGCGTCGCGCCCCCGGACGTGCGCAGCGGGGCCACGACGAACCCCAGCCGCGCCTCCTCGCGCAGCGCAGCCGCCGTCTCCATGGCCAGCCGGAGCCCGTCGAACGACCTGCGCCGCACGTCGGCCACGGTGAGGAACCACCGCCCGTCCGCGACCCAGTGATAGTCCCCGAACCCGACCGGCGCGTAGTCGAGCGTGGCCGCCTCGATGCCCCACTCGCCCAGCGCGGGCCGCAGCAGCCGCTCGTCGAATCCCTCTGGCCGATCTTTCATCCGCTCACGCTAGCGGTCCCCGCCGCCCGGATTAACACCTCGACAGCCTCCTGTACGTCGTCCACCACGTGATCGGCATCGCCCGCGCTCCCGGTCTCCAGCCCCCGATCGATCCAGATGGTCCGCAGCCCGGCCGCCCGTCCGCCCGCGACGTCCTTGGCCAGGTCGTCGCCCACCATCCAGCCCCCGCTCAGCGACGCGCCACAGCGCCGGGCGCCGATCTCGAACAGCCGGACGTCGGGCTTGGCGACGCCCTCCGCACCCGAGATCGCCCACCCGTCCACCCGCTCGGCCAGCCCCGTACGCTCGATCTTGCCGGTCTGGTTGTCGGCCATCCCGTTCGTCACGATCCCGACCGCCGATCCGGCCGCCCGCAGGCGGTCGAGCCCCGCCAGCACCTCGGCGGGGCACGAGACCAGGTGCGGCAGCCTGGCCCGGTAGGCCCCCCACAGCTCTTCGACCGGGTCGGGCAGCCCGTAGCGGTTGCGTACCCGGGTGAAGAACGCGTCCATGGGGAGGGAGCCGTCCGCGTCCACCGCCACCATCCAGGACGCCTCCGTCTCACCCAGCCCGCGCTCGGCCGCGAACTCGGCGGCCCAGGCGCGGAAGGCGCTCAGCCGGTCGATGAGCGTGTTGTCGAGGTCGAAGAGGGCGAGCATCATGCGTTCCGCGCCTTGACGAGCTCGTCGGTGGCCTCGCGGTAGGCGGCGGCGGCCTGCTCGAAGTAGCTCCACAGGGTCGCCTGCTCCGCCTCCGAGTACTGCTGGATCACCGCGGCGAGCCGGGTCCTGGTGCCCAGCAGGACCTTGTCGAGCTCTTCCGGCGCGGCGGCCGTCTCGACCATGACCTTGCGCCGGTCCGCGGGGTCGGGCGCGCGGCGGACGTATCCGGTCCGCTCCAGGCGGTCGATGAGCCGGGTGGTGGCGCCGGTGGTCAGCCCGATCTGGGCGGCCAGCTCGCCCGAGGTGAGCGGGCCGGTGAGGTCGAGCAGGTTGAGCGCGTAGTAGTCGGTGGCGTTGAGCCCGGCGGCCTCGGAGGCGGCCAGGCTGTTGAGGACCATCGCGCTGAGGTAGCGCCGGAAGACCGCGCTCGGATCCGTTGACACGCCTATTCCTCTTCCCTAATCTAATATCTGCAACAGAGCAGATAATTACTCAATGCAGACTCTGTGTTGAGCAAGCTATCAGAAGGAGTCGAGATGATCAGCACGAACGCGGCCGAGCAGGCGGTGCACGCGTTGTTCGGCGAGCTGGCGCGGGCCTGGGATCTGGGCGACGCCGACGCGTACGGCGCCTGCTTCACGGCCGGCGCCACCTACACGACCTTCGTCGGCACCGTCTACCGGGGCCGCGACGACCTGGCGGCCGGCCACCGGGCGCTGTTCGGCTCGGTGCTCAAGGGCACCAGGATGTTCAACGAGATCGTGGACATCCGCTTCTACGGCGACGACACCGCCGTGGTCGCCGGCAGGGGCGACGTGGCCAGGCGGCGGCCGGCCAAGCTGACCAAGGTGCAGACGTACACGCTGGTTCGCGAGGCGGGCGAGTGGCGCATCGCCTCGTTCCACAACACCAGGCGCAAGCCGCTGATGGAGGCGCTGTCGTTCAGGTTCGTCCCGGCCAGCGCGCCGCGCCGATGACGAAGGCGCGGGGCGAACCCCGCGCCTTCGTGAGAGCGAGGGCCGGCTACCGCAGCTCGCGCTTGAGGATCTTGCCGGTGGCCGTCATCGGCAGGGCGTCGCGGAACTCGATGATCCTGGGGTACTTGTAGGCCGCCATGTTCTCCTTGGCCCAGGCGATCAGCTCCGCCTCGGTGACCGCCGAGCCGGGCGTCCTGATGATGTACGCCTTGATCTCCTCGCCGTGCGACTCGTGCGCGACCCCCACCACGGCGGCCAGCGAGACGCCCTCATGGGTCATGAGGACCTCTTCGAGCTCACGCGGATAGACGTTGAACCCGCCCCGGATGATCATGTCCTTGGCCCGGTCGATGATGGAGTAGTAGCCGTCCCCGTCGCGGGTCGCGATGTCGCCCGTACGGAACCAGCCGTCCCTCATGACCTCCGCCGTCGCCTCGGCCCGGCCGTAGTAGCCCTTCATGATGTTGTGGCCGCGGATCGCGATCTCCCCGGGGCCCTCGCCCTCGATCGTCTTCCAGTCGCCGTCGATCAGCTTCATGTCCACGCCCCAGATCGGGGTGCCGATCGTGCCGGGCTTGGTGGGCCGGCCCGGCTGGTTGAAGCTGGCCACCGGCGCCGTCTCCGAGAGCCCGTACCCCTCCAGGATGCCGATGCCGAACGTCTTCTCGAAGTCCTTCAGCACCTCCACCGGCGACGAGGCCCCGCCCGCCACGGCCACCCGCAGCGTGCTCGGCACCGCCGCGCCGTCCGCGTGGATCTTGGTCAGCAGGCCCCAGTACATCGTCGGCACCCCGGCGAAGAACGAGACGCCTTCGCGCACCATGAGGTCGAGCGCCTCGCCTGGCTCGAAGCGCGGCATCAGGACGACCGTCGCGCCGCGCAGGAAGCCGGTGTTCATGACGACGGTCTGGCCGAAGGAGTGGAACAGCGGCAGCACGGCCAGATAGGTGTCGCCCTCGTCGGCCCGGGGGAACATCTTGTCGCTGACCATGGCGTTCAGCAGCATGTTCTGGTGGCTGAGCTCGGCGCCCTTGGGCTGGCCCGTGGTGCCCGAGGTGTAGAGGATCACCGCGGTGTCGTCGGGCGCGGTCTGCACGGTCTCGAACTCGGCGGCCATGCCGCCCAGCGCCGCCCAGATCGACTCGCCGTGCACGGACTCGGTCGCGAGCGGGGTGGCCGGCAGCACGAAGAACTGCTCGCAGCCCTGCGCCGCCTCGAAGCCCGCCTTGCCACGCTCGCCCAGCGGCAGCTCCGGCGTGCCCTCGAAGCAGAACAGCGCCTTGGCGTCGCTGTCGTCGAGGTGGTAGGCGATCTCACGCGACTGCAGCAGCACGTTGAGCGGCACCACCGTCGCGCCGGCCTTCAGGATCCCGTAGTAGACGAACGGGAAGTACGGCAGGTTCGGGCACGCCAGCGCGACCTTGTCGCCCTTGCCGATGCCCCGTGTCACCAGCAGGTTCGCCACCTGATTGGCGACAGTGTCGATCATGGAGTACGGCAGCCGCATATCGCCGAAGACGATGGCGGTGCCGTCCGGGGTGTTCCTGGCGCTGTCCTCCAGGACGATCGACAGATTGAGCATGACGCCCTTCCTCCTCTAGACCGGCTTGGGCGCCATCCTTGCAGGCGAACATACCGACCGGTAGGGGCAAAATCCGCACCCTGTGGTGGTCCGCTGAACGTGGCCCACCACAGGGCCAAAATCCGCATCCTGCGATTGCCCGCATAACAATGGCGAACGCACGCACCAACGGACACAGGCGGATATAGACGTGCCGGGCCGCCTGGAGTAAGCAAGTACCAAGTTACTTACCCCTGGAGGGGTCATGGAGTACGACTACGTGATCGTCGGCGCGGGATCCGCGGGGTGTGTGCTCGCCAACAGGCTCTCGGCGGACCCAAGTGTGACGGTGGCGCTGGTCGAGGCGGGCGGGCAGGACGACAAGCTCGAGATCCGCATGCCCGCCGGCTTCGCCAAGCTCTTCAAAACCGATTACGACTGGAACTACACCACGGCTAAACAGAGCGAGATGTCCGGCCGCGAGCTCTACTGGCCGCGGGGCCGCGTGATCGGCGGCTCGTCCTCGCTCAACGCCCAGATGTGGGTGCGCGGCTGCCAGCGCGACTACGACCAATGGGACGTCCCCGGATGGGCGTACGACGACGTCCTGCCCTACTTCACCAAGGCCGAGCACCGCGTCGGCAGCAACACGGGCGGGGTCTACGGCACGTCAGGCCCGCTGTTCATCTCCGAGCTGCGCAGCCCCAACGTCACCACCGCCGCCTTCCTCCGGGCGTGCGAGGAGCTCGGCTACACCCGGCTCGGCGAGCTGAACGGCCGCTCCAACGAGGGCTACAGCCCCACCCCCGTCACCCAGAACCGCGGCCGCAGGTGGAGCTCGGCCGACGCCTACCTGCGCCCGGCGGGCGGGCGGCCCAACCTCGAAGTGATCACCGGCGCGACGGTCGACCGGGTGGTGTTCGAGGGCAAGCGGGCCGTCGGCATCGAGCACAGCGGCGGCGCCGTGATCAAGGCGCGGCACGAGGTCATCCTGTCCGCGGGCGCGATCGGCTCCCCGCACCTGCTCATGCGCTCAGGCGTGGGCGCGGCCGACGAGCTGCGCGACGCCGGGATCGCGATCGTGCACGAGCTGCCCGAGGTCGGCAAGAACCTTCAGGACCACCTCTCCACCGGCGTGTACGTGGAGTGCAAGCAGCCGGTCACGCTCACCAAGGCCGAGTCGATCGGCAACCTGCTGCGCTACATCGTCCTGCGTTCCGGCATGCTGACCACCAACGTGGGCGAGGCGGTCGCGTTCATCAAGACCTCGGCCGGGGAGCCCGCGCCCGACATCGAGCTGATCTTCGCGCCCGGGCCGTTCATCGACCATGGGCTCACCCCGCCGACCGGTCACGGGCTCACCGTCGGGGTCGTGCTGCTGCAGCCGGAGAGCCGCGGCAGGATCGGGCTCAACGGCAGGGACCCCGTCATCGATCCCGGCTACCTGACCTCGGAGGCCGACGTCAAGCGCCTGGTCGCGGGGCTGAAGGCGGCCAAGCAGGTCTTCGCCACCGCCGCGATGAAGCCGTACGCGGGCGGGCCGATGGCGCCGTACTGGGCGCCGGACAGCGACGACGAGCTCGCCCAGTGGACGCGCGAGCGCGGCGAAACGCTCTACCACCCCGTCGGCACCTGCCGCATGGGGACCGACGACGCCTCGGTGGTGGACCCCTCGCTGCGGGTACGCGGCCTGGAGGGGCTCAGGGTCGTGGACGTGTCGATCATGCCGACGCTCAACCGCGGCCACACCCACGCCCCCGCGATCATGATCGGCGAGAAGGGCGCGGATCTGGTCAAGAAGCGCAAATAGCCCGCCTCTTGACGTAAGTGGTCACTTGCAGAAGGCTCGATGGTATGACGCTGCCCGTGGATCTGGACCTGTCGGAGATCCCGTTCTGGGGACTGCCGCAGGCCGAGCGCATGGAAGCCTTCCGCAAGCTGCGCGGGCTGGAGCGCCCGGCGTTCGTGCGGGAGCAGACCGTCCCGTTCGTCGGCGGGGGTCCCGGTTACTACGCCCTGGTCCGCCACGCCGACGTGACCGAGGCCAGCAGGAACGCGGCCGTCTTCAGCAGCGAGCCGTGCTCCAACAGCATCCCCGACATGCCGCGCTGGCTGAGCGTGTACTTCGGCTCGATGATCAACATGGACGACCCGAGGCACGCCCGGCTGCGCAGGATCGTCTCCAGGGCGTTCACGCCGCGCGTCCTGTCGAAGATGGAGGAGGACCTGGCCACGGCCGCCGCGGAGATCGTGGACCGGGCGATCGAGGAGGGGCCGGGCGACTTCGTGGCCCAGGTGGCCGCCCGGCTCCCGGTCCGGGTCATCTGCGACATGATGGGGATCCCGGCGACGATGCACGACGTGGTGCTCCGGCGGACGAACATCATCCTCGGCAACGCCGACCGCGAGTACACCGGCATCGACCCCGGCTTCAGCCGCGTCAACGTCGCCCGGGGCCTGGCCAAGCTGCTGCACGCCGGGTTCTCGCTCAACCGGCTGGCCGCCCGGCTGGGCGACGAGCGGCGCAAGCGGCCCACGGGCGATCTGGTGAGCCTGCTGGTCAACGGCGAGGAACGGCTCACCTCGCAGGAGTTGGGATCGTTCTTCATCCTGCTGGTGGTGGCGGGCAGCGAGACCACCCGCAACGCCATCGCGTACGGGCTCAAGCTCTTCACCGACCACCCTGAGCAGCGTGAGCTGCTGCTGGGCGACTTCGACGGCCGGATCGTCAAGGCGTGCGACGAGATCGTCCGGTACGCCACGCCGGTGATCCAGTTCCGCCGGACGCTGACGCGCGATCACGAGCTGAACGGGACCGCGTACAAGAAGGGCGACAAGGTGTTGCTCTTCTACAACTCGGCCAACCGCGACGAGTCGGTCTTCACCGACCCCGACGCGTTCGACATCACCCGTGACCCCAACCCGCACGTCGGCTTCGGCGGCCCCGGCCCCCACTACTGCCTGGGCGCCCACCTGGCGCGCAGGGAGATGACCGTGATGTTCCGTGAGCTGTTCACCCGGCTGCCCGCGATCAGGGCGGAGGGCGAGCCCGACTTCCTGCTGTCCAACTTCATCAACGGCATCAAGCACCTGCGCTACACCTTCTGACCCGCGCTCCCGCCGGCAGCATGGGAGTGGTACTCCTGAGGCGGGCCCGAATGCTAGGTTTCGCAGTCATGGAGATCAGGACTATCCACGCCAATGGGGTGGAGTTCGCGTATCTGGCGATGGGTGAGGGGCCGCTGGCACTGTGCCTGCACGGGTTCCCCGACACCGCGCACACCTGGCGGCACCTGATGCCCGCGCTGGCCGAGCGAGGCTACCGCGCGGTCGCACCGTTCATGCGGGGGTACGCGCCCACCGAGGTCCCCGCCGACGGCGCCTACGAGGACGCCGCGCTGGTCGCCGACGTCCGCGCCCTGCACGAGGAGCTCGGCGGCGACGAGAGCGCGGTCGTCATCGGGCACGACTGGGGCACGTTCCCCGTCTACCCGACGGCGGGGCGCTTCCGGCGGGCCGTGGCGCTCGCGGTGCCGCCGCCGGGCTCGCTCGCCACCGCCTTCCTCGACTACGAGCAGCTCAAGCGCTCGTTCTACATCTTCCTGTTCCAGACCGGCGTGGCCGAGGTCGCCGCCGCCAGTCCCGGCTTCCTCGAAGGGCTCTGGCGCGACTGGTCGCCCGGGTACGACGCCGGGGAGGACCTGGAGTTCGTCCGGCGCAGCATCGGGGAGCCGGCCAACCTCGGGGCCGCCATCGGCTACTACCGGGCCATGCTCGGCACCACGCCGCGCTCCGGCCGCCACCCGGCCGTCGAGCCGGAGCCGGGGCCCGTCCTGTACCTGCACGGAGCTCAGGACGGCTGCCTGAGCGCGGAGCTGGCCAAGGACGCGGCGAGTCACCTGCCGCCCGGGTCGCGGGCGGAGCTGGTGGCGGGCGCCGGTCACTTCCTCCACCTCGAACGGCCCGCCGAGGTCAACCGGCTCATCTTGGACTGGCTCGGCCCGGCCTCCTGAGGCCCGCTGCACGGCCCCGCCCGGACCGTCGGCTATTCTGCGGGCTCCCGGTCGGGGCGTGCCGCTTCGCGCACCTCAGGACCGCCGGCCTGGCCTCAGGGCCGCCAGAGCGGCGCACGGTGCGGCCGAGGACCCCCGGGATGGCACGTGGCGTGCCGCAGTAACGCCCGGGGTAGCACGTGGCGTGGCCTCAGGTCCGCCGGGCGCGGGGGCGGTGTCCGCTGAGCACGGCGATCACCGGGTGCTGGCCCGACAGGCTCACCTGGACGGCCTCCTCGACCGCGAAGCCCGGCGGGATGCCGTCGTGGACCAGCGCCACGGCCAGCCCGCCGGGGGCCAGCACCCGGCGTACCTCCCGCCACAGCAGGCCGGGGTCGCCGGCGAGCAGGCCCGCAGGGGGCACCTGCCGCCCCCAGGGCGGGTTCACCAGCACGCGGTCCGCGCGCCCGTCACCCACCGGGATCCGCCCGCCGTCCGCCACGGCCCACGCGAAGGACGCCCGGCGGCCCTCCGCGCGGGCCGCGCGGGCGTTGGCGCCGGCCGCGCGGAGTGCCGCCCGATCGTGGTCGAACCCGAGCAGCCGCATCGCGGCATGCCCGCCTTGTTCTGGAGCACCCGTCTCGCCTGCGGCGGCCCGAGCCGGCGCGGCCGGTTCGGCGGGTGCGATCGCCTGGGTCAGCGCGGCCGCCTCGATCAGGGTGGTGCCCGCGCCGCAGCACGGGTCGAGCACCGTACCGGCGTCTCCGAGCCGGGCCAGCGCCGCCATGGCGGCGGCCACCGGCGGGTGCAGCGTGCCCCGGATCGAGGCCAGCTTGTACGCCCGCCGATGCAACGGCCGCTCGGCCAGCCGGAACGCGATGACCGCCTGGTCGCCCTCGATCGTGACCCGCCACGACATCGCCCCCTCGGGCGGCCGCCCGCCGTTCCTCCTGGAGTGGTACGGCAGCCGCAGCGGCCGAGCCAGCTCGGCCCCCACCGCGTCCTCGATCTCGAACCGGGTGTAGTTGCGCCGCCCGACGAACGACGCCGACACCTCCAGCCCGCCGCCGGACCTCCCCGGACCCAGACCCCGACCCGGACCCAGACCCGGACCCAGCCCCAGCCCGGCCGGATCCACCTCGCGTGCCGCCCTGGCCAGCCGGCGCAGCGCGGAGCGGCCATGGCCGACCCCGTCCACCACGGCGGCGGCCAGCAGCACGTCGTCGGCCGTCCGCAGGCTCAGCAGCGCCCGCTCAGGGGACGAGGTCTCGAACCACACCTCGCGATGGCGCATCCCGCGCACCACACCGAGCCTGGAACGTCGAATCTCCGTGGCCACCAGGGGCTCGATGCCATGCACCGCCCTGGCCACGGCAAAGGTATGCACGTGTCCTTCTCCCACGTCGCGACCCGGGACGGCGGTTGCTCAGCCGTCCCGCATCGCCGGCGGTGGGGTCGTCCGCGACCCGCCGGCGGGTCGCTAGCGGAGGAAGAAGAAGAACGTCATGGCCGGCACCCTACCCGCACCCAGGCAGCCGGAGCGAAGCATTATTTTCCAGGACGTACGTACGGTGTACGTCATATCTATTGACGTAAGTGCCCGCTTTTCCAATGATGGCCTCATGAGCGTCCTTGACTTCGACCTGTCGGATCGTGACTTCTGGGCCAAGACGATGACCGAGCGCGAGGACGCGTTCGATCGGCTCCGTGCTCGCGAGACCCCGGCGTTCTTCGAGGAGATGGAGGTCTCCTTCGCGCCGAAGGGCCCCGGCTACTACGCGCTGGTCAAGCACGCCGACATCCTCGATGCCAGCCGCAACCCCGAGGTCTTCTGCTCGGGCGACGGCGGCGCGACGAACATCCCGGACATGCCGCCGGAGTTCACCGAGTACTTCGGCTCGATGATCAACATGGACGACCCGAGGCACGCCCGGCTGCGCAGGATCGTCTCCAGGGCGTTCACGCCCAAGATGATCAAACAGTTCGAGGCCGACGTGGAGACGGCGGCCGGCGCCATCGTGGACGACCTCCTGGCCAAGGGGTCCGGCTGCGACTTCGTCACCGAGGTCGCCGCCCGGCTGCCACTGAAGATCATCTGCGACATGATGGGCATCCCGGAGCGCGACTACCAGTTCGTCTTCGACCGCTCCAACCAGATCCTCGGCGGCTTCGACCCCGAATACACCGGCGGCGACCTCGACCAGATCGCCGTTCGCCTGCTCAACGCCGGGATGGAGCTGCAGCAGCTCGTCCAGGACCTGGCCGCTCACCGCGCCGACCACCCCACGAACGACCTGACCTCGTCCCTGGTCAACGCCAACATCGACGGCGAGCGCCTGACGATGCAGGAGCTCGGCTCGTTCTTCATCCTGCTGGTGGTGGCCGGCAACGAGACCACGCGAAACGCCATCTCCTACGGTCTGCGCCTGCTGACCAAGAACCCGGACCAGCGCGCCGCCTGGCTGCAGGACATCGACGGGCGCGCGCCGGGGGCCGTGGAGGAGATCGTCCGGCTGGCCTCGCCGGTGAACTTCATGCGCCGCAAGGTCACCAGGGACCACGAGATGAACGGGCACCTCTACCGCAAGGGCGAGAAGGTCGTCCTGTTCTACTGGGCGGCGAACAGGGACGAGGCCGTGTTCGCGGACCCGTACCGCTTCGACATCGCCCGCCACCCCAACCCGCACGTCGGCTACGGAGGCCCCGGCCCGCACTTCTGCCTCGGCGCGCACCTGGCCAGGCGGGAGATCACGGTGATGTTCCGCGAGCTGCTGCGCCGCGTGCCGCAGATCGAGGCCGGCCGCCCGGACCGGCTGCACTCCAGCTTCATCAACGGCATCAAGCACATGGAGTGCACGTTCTAGCCGGTGATCGCCCTAGAACCACCCATCCGTCAGCCGCTCCCAGAAGACGTGGACGCGATCTGCCCCGTACCGGTCGATGAGAGCGTCGGCGAAGGTGCGGTCGAGCGGGTCGACGCCCACGCTGACCCTGTTGATCGTCGGATCGACGCCGATCTGAACGAGAAGAGGTCCCTCCCTCCGACGGCGCCAGAACTCCTCCTCGGAGGCGAAGCTCCCGGACTCCCAGAGCGCTTGCCAGCGGGCGATCTCGTCGTCGGTGATGGTCTCCTGCAGGCGCCGCAGCTCCCGCAAGGTGTGTCGCTGCGCGATCACGTTGAGGTGTTCGGGATGCGCGAGCAGGCCACGGACCTGCGCGGCCACCGCAGCGGTGGCACCGACGACACCGAGGCACATCTTCATGTCCTCGGGGTCGGCGGCGAGCTTCCACCAGATGCCTCCGAGGAGTTCGGGGTGAGCGGCACCCCAACGAGAGAGCTCGGTCATGTCCGGCTCCAGCTCCGACTGCCGCCGCATCACGGGGCCCGGCGGCTCCTCCGGCGTTGTGTCATCCGATCCATCGGACACGGTGGAGCCGCCTATGGGCGTGTGAAGGGGTCAGGACTGGGAGTTCAGCTTGAGCTGGTTCATCACCGTACGGATGTCGGGCATGAGCTGCTTGCTGTCCGACGGGATCGACATGTAGACGATGGCCGGGACGTTCGCGCCGGTGTTGACGGCCATCGTCACGATCGTCGCCTTCTCGGTGTCCGACGTCAGCGAGTACGCGATCAGCCGCCCGGTCGAGTCGCCCACCTTGATGGGCTGCTGGGCGATCTTGCGTACCTTGTTGTCCGCAGGGAAGAAGCGCTTGCGGGCCGACAGCACGACCTGCTTGATGACCGGCTCCAGGTTGTCCTGCTCGTAGTACGAGGCCAGCCTCGGCGACAGCGGGCCCGACAGGAGCTGGGCGAACGTGTCCTGCTCGATCTGGACGTACTGGCGGGTGTCGAAGCCGTACGTGGCCTTGACGGTGGCGCGCTGGTCGAGCTGCCAGGTGCCGCCCAGGCGCGGGACCGAGATCCCGGCGGCGACGTCCGGCACCCGGCCGATCACGGGGGCGGCCTTGCCGGAGTACTTCGGCAGCGGGCCGATCGAGGTGGTGGTCCTGGTGGTCTTCGGCGCCGTCGACGCCGTGGGCTTCTCGGCGACGTTGGCGCTCGAAGGCTCCTCGCTCGCCAGCGGTCCCGCCAGGAACGCCCACATCAGCGCCGCCACCAGGGCGATCACCACGGAGCCGCCGAGCGCGTAGATCCAGATGGGCTTGCCGCGCTCCTCGTCGTCGTCGTCCAGGGGGTCGCGCTCGCCCATCGACTGGTAGTTGTCGCCGAAGACGGTGTTCCAGAGCTCCTGCTGGCGCTCGGGCGGCGGGGTGCGCGAGCCGCTGATCTGGCCGGCGGTCACGAACGGGCGGTCGGGGTCGGACGGGTCGCGGTTCAGGTTCGAGCCGGGACGGGGGCCCTGGTCCTCGTTCGGGGGCGCGCCGATGTGGGCGGAGTCCCCGGGGGAGGAGGGGATGGCGCGGTCGTTGAGCAGGTTCTCGGCGTGCTGGTTGTAGGTGACCGTGCGCTCGTCGGAGGGGTGGGCGGGAGGCTGCTGGTGCGTTCCCGGAGGCGGCCCGGACGGACCGCCGCCCTGAAGGCCCATCTGGGGACCCGGCTGCGGGCCTGACTGCGGACCCAGGCGCGGTCCCGGTTGCGGACCCGGGTGCGGGCCGGGCTGCGGTCCCTGCCCGAGGCCCTGCCCAGGGCCCGGTCCCTGCCCGAGACCCTGCCCAGGGCCCGGTCCCTGCCCGAGGCCCTGTGCCGGGCCGTGTCCCGGACCCTGCGCCGGCCTTTGGGGCCCGCCCGGCAGCGGCCCGGACAGTGGGTCGGACAAGGGATCGAGCAGCGGGGACTGGTTGTACATCATCGTCTGCTCCGCCGGATCGGCGGTCACGCGCTCACCCTGCGGCCAGGGGGCGGGGGAGGAGAGGTTCGCCCAGGCGCCGGCGGCGGGCGCCGGCGGCTGCGCCCACGCGGGGACTGGGTCGGGGACGACCTGCTGCTCCGGCGGGGCGGAATGCTTGGGCGCGGCGTCCGGTGCGGCGTCCGACCAGCCGGCCGGGCTCGTGGTGTGCTGCGGGGCCGCTTCGGGCCAGGACATGGGCACGTCGGGCCCGGACGCGGCAGACCATGAGGGGGCGTCCGCCGGCGAGGTGTCCGGCCACGACGAACGCCCCTGCGACGAGGTGTCGGGCCAGGAAGCCGCTCCCTGCGGCGAGGAGTCCGCCCACGAGGAAGAGGAAGGGGCCTGGGACGCGGTCTCCGGCCAGGACGACGGGCCTTGGGACGTCGTGTCCGGCCAGGACGAGGGGCCCTGCGGGCCGGCGTCCGGCCACGAGGAAGGACCCTGCGGAGCGGCGTCCGGCCAAGAGGAAGGGGGCGCCGTGTCTCTGGACTGGCGGTGTGGCTCCGGCCAGGAGTCGTCCTTGCGCGGCGGCTCCGGCCAGGAAGGCTCCTGGTGCCCGGCTGATCTCGGGGTTTCCGGCCAGGACTGTGGCAGGTGTGGTCCGGAATTCTCCGTTGCCATTGCTGCCGGCCCTCCCGAGGTTGTGTCCGGATCAACCGTTATATCCGGATTTGACGTACCAGGCATGATCTCATGGGATTTTCCAGGAGATGCTGGTGGTTCCGCAGCGAAACGAGCGAAGCCATACGGATCCGTAGGCGGATCCTGCAACGGCAGGTCAGCCTCCGGTCGATCTGGCTCGGCTGGGTATACCACGGCGACAAGGGTATTCTTCCGGGACGAATGAGGTCACAACGGATACATCACCATCAGGTCTCGCTGGGCCTGAAGGATCCATTGTGCCCCTCGACCTCGATCGAGAACCGGCAATCAGCCGAAGACGTGCGCTACGCTTGACACGTGCGTTCCGCGACCCTGCTTCTTATCGGGCCGCGACGGCCCTGAAGGTCTCGCCGTCGCGGCTCCACCCCTCGTTGTCTGTACGAGGGGTTTTCTTATGGGTCCGAGTCAAGCCAGAAGGACAGTAGCCGTGAGTGAGTATGATCCGCAGGCGCTGCAGGTTAAGTGGCAGCAGCGCTGGGAGGCGCAGGACACCTATCGCGCGAGCGAGGATGCCGACGACCCCCGCGAGCGGCGCTACATGGTCGACATGTTCCCCTACCCGTCGGGCGACCTGCACATGGGTCACGGCGAGGTGTTCGCCATCGGCGACGTCGTCGCGCGCTACTGGATGCAGCGCGGCTACAACGTGCTGCACCCGATCGGCTGGGACTCCTTCGGCCTGCCCGCGGAGAACGCCGCGATCAAGCGCAACGCCCACCCGGCGGAGTGGACCTACGCCAACATCGAGACGCAGGCCAACTCCTTCAGGCGCTACGGCATCTCCTTCGACTGGTCGCGCCGCCTGCACACCAGCGACCCCGACTACTACCGCTGGAACCAGTGGCTGTTCAACCGCTTCTTCGAGCGCGGCCTGGCCTACCGCAAGGGCGGCCTGGTCAACTGGTGCCCCAACGACCAGACGGTGCTGGCCAACGAGCAGGTCGTGGCAGGCAAGTGCGAGCGCTGCGGCGCCGACGTCATCCGCCGCGAGCTGACGCAGTGGTACTTCCGGATCACCGACTACGCCCAGCGCCTGCTGGACGACATGGCCCAGCTGGAGGAGTGGCCCGAGCGGCTGCTGACCATGCAGCGCAACTGGATCGGCCGCTCCGAGGGCGCCGACGTGCTGTTCCAGGTCGAGGGCCGGGACGAGCCCGTCCACGTCTACACCACGCGGCCCGACACGCTGTTCGGCGCCACGTTCTTCGTGGTCGCGGTGGACGCGGCGCTGGCCGCCGAGATCGTCACCGATGAGCAGCGCGCCGAGTTCGAGGCCTACCGCGCCGAGGTTGCCAAGCTGAGCGACATCGAGCGGATGGCCACCGACAAGGAGAAGACCGGCGTCTTCCTGGGCCGCTACGCGGTCAACCCGGTCAACGGCGAGCGCATCCCGGTCTGGGCCGCCGACTACGTGCTGTCCGACTACGGCCACGGCGCCATCATGGCCGTCCCCGCCCACGACCAGCGCGACCTGGACTTCGCGGTGAAGTTCGGGCTGCCGGTGAAGGTCGTCGTGCACACCGGCCTGGCCGACCCCGGCGAGACCGGCGAGGCGACGCCCGGCGAGGGCACGCTGGTCAACTCCGGGCCGCTGGACGGCCTGACCAAGGTCGAGGCCATCGCCAAGATCATCGAGGTCCTGGAGGTGGACGGCAAGGGCGCCGGCGCGATCAACTTCCGCCTGCGCGACTGGCTGCTGTCGAGGCAGCGGTTCTGGGGCACGCCGATCCCGATCATCCACTGCCCCGACTGCGGTGAGGTGCCCGTCCCCGACGACCAGCTGCCGGTCACGCTGCCCGACATGCGCGGCGAGGCGCTGGCGCCCAAGGGTGAGTCCCCGCTGGCCAGCGCCACGGAGTGGGTCAACGTCGAGTGCCCCAAGTGCTCGGGCCCGGCCAAGCGCGACACCGACACGATGGACACGTTCGTCGACTCGTCCTGGTATTTCCTGCGTTACTGCTCGCCCGGCTACACCGACGGCCCGTTCGACGTCGAGCAGGTGCGCAAGTGGGGCCCGATCGACCAGTACGTCGGCGGCATCGAGCACGCGGTCCTGCACCTGCTGTACTCGCGGTTCTTCACCAAGGTCCTGCACGACATGGGCATGGTGGACTTCACCGAGCCGTTCAAGCGGATGCTGAACCAGGGCCAGGTGATCAACGACGGCAAGGCCATGTCGAAGACCCTGGGCAACGGCGTGGACCTGGGCCAGCAGATCGACGCCTTCGGGGTCGACGCCGTACGCCTGACGATGATCTTCGCCGGGCCGCCGGAGGACGACATCGACTGGGCCGACGTCTCGCCGGCCTCGTCGCAGAAGTTCCTGGCGCGCGCGCTGCGCGTGATGTCGGAGGCCGACTCCGCGCCGGACGTGTCGTTCGAGGGCGGTGACGTGGCGCTGCGCGAGGTCACGCACCACACCATCGAAGAGGTCACCAAGCTGGTCGAGGGCCAGCGCTTCAACGTCGCCGTGGCGCGCATGATGGAGCTGACCTCGGCCGCGCGCAAGGCGATCGACTCGGGTCCCGGCGCGGGCGACCCGGCGGTGCGCGAGGCCGCGGAGGCGCTGGCCGTCATGCTGTCGCTGGTGGCCCCGTTCACCGCGGAAGAGGGCTGGGAGCGGCTGGGCCGCACCGGCTCCGTCGCCTTCGGCGGGTGGCCGGTGGCCGATCCCGCACTGCTGGTGCAGGAGTCCGTCACCTGCGTGGTGCAGGTCGCGGGCAAGGTGCGCGACCGCCTGGAGGTCTCTCCGGACATCACCGAGGACGACCTGCGGGCCTTGGCCCTGGCCTCGGAGAAGGTCGCCTCCTACCTGGAGGGCACACCGCGCAAGGTGATCGTCCGCGCGCCCAAGCTGGTCAACATCGTCCCGTAGCTCACAGGCCGCGCAGGGCCGGCAGCAGCTCCTTCTCCGCCCATTCGAAGAAGGGCTGCTGCTGGTCGTGGCCGATCTGGACGAGGGCCACGTGCGTGTACCCCGCGTCGGCGAACTTCTTGACCCCCTGCACCACCGCGTCCAGATCGTTGCCGCACGGCACGCTCTCGGCCACGTCCTCGGGGCGGACCGTGCCGGCCGCCGCCGCGAAGTTCACCGGGCCGGGCAGCTCGGCCATGACCTTCCAGCCGCCGACGCTCGACCAGCGCCACAGCTCATGCGCGCGCCGCTTGGCGGCCTCGGCGTCGGTGTCGTAGGCGATGGGGAGCTGGCCGTAGACCGGCCGGCCCGCGCCGCCCGCGGCGTTGAACTGCTGGACGACCTCGGGCAGCGGCTCGTTGACGACCAGCACGTCGCCGAGCTCGGCGGCCAGCTCCGCCGACCGGCCGCCTGAGGCGGCGATGCCGATCGGGACCGGCTCGTCCGGCAGGTCGTAGAGCTTGGCGGAATCCACGTCGTAGAACTCGCCCTGGCGGGTGATGTAGTCGCCGCTGAACAGCTCTTTGATGATCTGTACGGCCTCGGCGAACATCCGGTGCCTGGTGTCGACGGGCGGCCAGCCCTCGCCGATGACGTGCTCGTTCAGGTTCTCGCCCGACCCCAGGCCCAGCGTGAACCTGCCTTCGCTCAGCACGCCCATGGTGGCGGCCTTCTGCGCCACGACGGCCGGGTGGTAGCGCATGATCGGGCACGTCACGTACGTCATCAGCGGCAGCCGCTCGGTGACCTGAGCCGCCGCGCCGAGCACCGACCAGCAGTACGGCGAATGCCCCATCTCCTCGATCCACGGGAAGTAGTGATCGGAGATGACCGCGTAGTCGAAACCGACGCGTTCGGCCGCCGCCGCGTAGTCGACCAGCTCGCGGGCCGGGGTCTGCTCGGACATCAAGGTGTAGCCGATTTGTACCATGCGTCGGCCCTACCCGGCTTTGTGCTCGTTAGTTTCCCGGGACTGGAGATCATCGATGGCCGAGCTCCTCCATGACCAGCCCCAGGCCGATGCCGAGCAGCCACACGTCCTTCGAGACGCCGATGCCCTGCTCGCTGGGCCGCAGGCTGCCCTCCATGCGCATCCCCGGTGTCTTGAGGTAAAGGCCGAGCAGGCCGGCCGCGAACCCCGTCACCGCGGCGCCGACCAGCAGCGACGGCACGAACGGGAGCAGCAGCGCGGTGCCGAGCGCGAGCTCGCCCTTCGAGAGCAGCTTGACGAAGGTCACCGGATCCAGGCCGCGCAGGAACGGGTAGGCGCTGCAGGCCATGCCGTGCAGCCCGGCCGCGGTCTGCTCGTCGGCTTCGGCCTTGCTGAGGCCGGAGTTCAGGATGATGGCGGCGGCGGCCAGGCGCGGCGGGAGCTGGTGCGCGCGTGCGAGTATCCTCATATTTCCCTGTCTTCCCGGACACTTCGGGTGCACCCGGAACTTGACCGTTCCGGGGACGCGGCCGGTCCGCCAGGAGGAGAATTCTTGGGCCGGGCTTGGTGTCGCGCATTAGTGTGCAGCTGTGACAAATGGCGCATACCTGAGATATCCGCACCTGCACGGTGACCTGGTCACCTTCGTCGCCGACGACGATGTCTGGCTGACGCCGCTGCCCGGCGGGAGAGCCTGGCGGTTCACCGCCGAGCGCGTACCGGTGTCGCACCCGAGGTTCTCGCCCGACGGCGCCCGCATCGCGTGGACGGGTGGCAAGGAGGGCGCGCCCGAGGTGTTCACGGCCGGGATCGACGCTCCCGAAGGCGAGCGGCTGACCTACTGGGGCAACGGCACGACCGGGGTCCGCGGGTGGACGGCCGACGGGGACGTGCTCGCGATCAGCTCGGCGGGGGAATGCGAGCGGACCAGGAATTGGGCCTACGCGGTGCCGCTCGACGGAGGGCCCGCCACGCGGCTGCCGTACGGGTGGGTCAGCGAGGTCGCCGTCAACGGCCCCAAGGTCGCGACCGTGTCGGCGCTGTGGCGCGAGCCGTCGCAGTGGAAGCGCTACCGGGGCGGCATGGCGGGCAAGATCTGGGTGGACGCCGGCGGGGACGGGGAGTTCGCCCGGCTGTTCGCCGACAGCGCCGCGCAGTACTGGTCGGTGAGCTGGGTGGGGGACCGGATCGTGTTCCTGGCCGACATCGACGGCGTCGGAAACCTCTACTCCGCCGCGCCCGACGGGTCCGGACTGCGCAAGCACAGCTCCCATGAGGAGTTCTACGCGCGTCACGCCACCAGCGACGGCGAGCGGGTGATCTACAGCCACGCCGGGGACCTGTGGCTGCTGGAGAGCCTGGACGCGGAGCCGTACCGGCTGGAGGTCACGCTGGGCGGGCCCCGGCCCGGGCGGGCCAGGCGGCCCGCGCCCCTGCGGGTGGGCGGGTTCTCGCCGGACGAGACCGGGCGGGCCAGCGCCGTGGAGATCCGCGGTACCGCGCACTGGGTGACCCACCGCGACGGGCCCGCGGGCGCGCTGCGGGTGGAGCCGGGCGTCCGCGTACGGCTGCCGCGCACGCTCGACGCCACCGGCCGGGCCGTGTGGGTCTCCGACGCCGGCGGCGAGGACGGGCTGGAGCTCGGCACGCCCGGCGGCGAGATCAGGACGCTGGCCACGGGACAGCTCGGCCGCGTGCTCGAACTGGTCGCCGCGCCCGACGGCAAGCACGCGGCGGTCGCCACGCACGACGGGCGGCTGCTGGTCGCCGACCTGGAGTCCGGCGACCTGCGTGAGCTGGACCGCACCACCCAGGGGGACGTCAGCGGGCTGACCTTCTCGCCCGACTCCGGCTGGCTGGCCTGGGTGCACCCGCACCACGAGCCGCTGTCGCAGATCAAGATGGGCCGGGTGGACGGCACGTCGGTGATCGACGTGACGCCGGTGCGCTTCGCCGACTACAACCCGGTGTTCACCAAGGACGGCCGGCATCTGGCGTTCCTGTCGGTGCGGACGTTCGATCCCGTCTATGACGCGCACGTCTTCGACCTGTCGTTCCCGGTCGGCTGCAAGCCGTACATCGTGCCGCTGAAGGCCACCACGCCCTCGCCGTTCGATCCCTCGCTGCAGGGGCGCGGGTTCAACGGTGAGGACGACAAGCCCGGCAAGGACGACAAGAAGGACGACGCGCTGCCGCGTACCGAGGTCGACCCCGAGGGGCTCGCCTCGCGCGTGGTGCCGGTGCCGGTGCCCGCCGGGCGCTACGGCAACCTGCGCACGGCCAAGGACGCGCTGCTCTGGCTGCGCTATCCGCTGGCCGGGCAGCTCGGCGACGGCACCGAGCAGGCGAACGAGAACACCCTGGAACGTTACGATCTGAAGAAACGCGCCAAGGCCGAGCTGGGCAAGGAGGTGCGCGCGTTCGAGGTGAGCGGCGACGGCAGCCGGCTCGTCACCAACGGCAAGAACGGCCTGCAGACCCGCGCCGCCGGCGAGGGCGACGAGGTCGTCACCATCGACCTCGACCGGATCACCGTGCAGCTCGACCCGGTGGCCGAGTGGCGGCAGGGGTTCCGCGAGGCCGGGCGGCTCATGCGCGACCACTTCTGGCGCGAGGACATGAACGGCGTCGACTGGCAGGCCGTGCTCGACCGCTACGAGCCGCTGGCCGGGCGCATCGGCGCCCAGTCCGAGCTGATCGACCTGCTGTGGGAGGCGCAGGGCGAGCTGGGCACCTCGCACGCCTACGCCGTCGGCGCCAACGGCGGGCTCGACCCCCGTCGCCGGCAGGGGCTGCTCGGCGCCGACCTGGCCAAGGACGACGACGGCGTGTGGCGGGTCGCGCGCATCCTGCCCGGTGAGTCGTCCGACCACGCCGCCCGCTCGCCGCTGCTCGCGCCGGGCGTGGCCGTCCGCCCCGGTGACGCGATCGTGGCGGTCGGCGGCCGTCCCGTCGATCCGGTACGCGGCCCGCTCGCCCTCCTGGCCGGCACGGCGAACCAGCCCATCGAGCTGACCGTGCGCCCGGCCTCGGGCGGTGACCAGCGCCGGGTCGTGGTGAGCCCGATCGCGGACGACACGCGGCTGCGCTACCACGACTGGGTGGAGGGCCGGCGTGCGTACGTCAGGGAGGCGTCGGGCGGCCGGCTCGGATACCTGCACGTGCCCGACATGGTGGCGTCCGGGTGGGCGCAGTTCCACCGCGACCTGCGTACCGAGATGGCCCATGACGGGCTGGTCGTGGACGTGCGGGAGAACAGCGGCGGGCACCTGTCCGAGCTGGTCCTGGAGAAGCTGTCCCGCAAGGTCACCGGGTGGTCGCGGGCGCGCGGCTACGAGCCGACGCGCTATCCGGAGGACTCGCCGCGCGGCCCGATCGTGACGATCACCGACGAGTTCGCGGCCTCGGACGGGGACATCGTGAGCGCCGGGATCAAGGCCCGCGGCATCGGTCCCCTGGTGGGGATGCGGACGTGGGGCGGGGTGATCGGCATCGACTCGCGCTATTCGCTCGTGGACGGGACCAGGGTCACGCAGCCCCGCTACTCCTTCTGGCTCGACGGGCCGGGATGGGGGGTGGAGAACCACGGGGTCGAGCCGGACATCGAGGTCGTGACCACGCCCCAGGACCGGGTGGCCGGGCGCGATCCGCAGCTGGAGAAGGCGATCGAGCTGGCGCTGGCCGCGCTGGAGGAGCAGCCGGCCGCGACGCCGCCCGACCTGCCGCCTTTGGCGTGAAATCAGGCGGCCTGGTTCAGGCGGTCGAGCAGCTCGGTGAGCATGGGTTCTGTCGTGGCGAAGTTCAGGCGTACGTGCTGCTCGCCGCCAGGGCCGAACCCCGCGCCGTCGTTGAGCCGGACCCTGGCCTCGCGCTCGAACACCTCCGCCATGCCCGTCCGGCCGGTGTGCAGCCACGCCAGGTACGTCGCCTCGGGCAGCAGGTAGCCGAACGACCCGGGCAGCCGTTCGGCGATCGTGCGCCGGTTGCGGTCCAGCAGCGCCACCGTGTCCGCCAGCCAGGCGTCCCCGTGCCGCCAGGCCGCGATCGTGGCCTCGACGCCGAACAGGTTCGCGGAGCCGTACAGGAAGGGGGGCTGGGCGGCCAGCGCCGCGCGGACGCCCGGATGCCCGAAGTGGGCCACCGAGCAGCGGATGCCGCCCAGGTTGAAGGCCTTCGTCGCGGACGTGACGGTCACGGTGCGTTCGGGGAGGATCGTGGCGAACGGGATGTGCCGGTGCGGCTCGTAGACCAGGTCGGCGTGGATCTCGTCCGCGATGACCATGAGGTCGTGGCGTTCGGCGTGCTCGGCGAGCTCGGTCAGCTCCGTACGGGTGAACACCCTGCCGGTCGGGTTGTGCGGGTTGACCAGCAGCAGCACCCGGCAGCCGGAGAGGTCGGGCACGGCGGCGCGCCACGAGCCGTCCACGGGCGCGAACTGGATGGGCTGGAGGCGCCGCCCCATGACCTCCAGCGTGCTCAGGAACGGGGGATAGGCCGGGGTGTGCACGGCGATGCCGTCACCGGGCTCGGTCCAGATCTGCAGGAGCACCTGCAGAGCCTGGTTGAGGTCGCTGAAGGCGCGGACGAGCGAGGGGTCCGGCTCCCAGGCGTACTTGGCCGTCATGCGCTCGGCGAACGCCTCCGCCAGCGGGCCCGCGTTGGGTTCGAGCAGCCAGGACGGGTAGCCGAGGTCGCCGGCCGCGCGCCGGCGCAGTGCCTCGATCACCGCCGGCGCGGTCGGCAGATCCATGTCGGCGATCCAGGCGGGGATCACATCCGGTTCGACCGCCGACCACTTGAGGCCGTCGTGTAAAGCTCTGAGGTCTTCGGGGGGATATGCGCCATTCACCTGACCATTCTAGGATTCGTGATTGTGATGAGCCGACGACGCCGGTTGTGGCAGGCTGGGCGGCCATGACGCCCCACCCGAAGATCGAAGCCATAGTCGAGACCTACCTGTCGCTGGCCGACGCGGAGGCTCCTGGGCTGGTGGAGGGGCTCTACCTGGAGGGCTCCGCGGCGTTGGGCGACTACCGTCCCGGCGCGAGCGACGTGGACTTCGTCGCGGTCACGGCCGCCGATCCGCCGGCCGGGGTGCTCGAACGCATCCATGCCAGGCTGGGCGCTCATCCGTTCGACGGCGTCTACGTCACGTGGGACGACCTCCGGCAGGACCCGGCCGGGCTGGGCGAGCGGCCCCAGGCGCACGCGGGCCGGCTCAACCGCCGTGGCGAGGTCAACCCGGTCACCTGGCACACGCTGAGCGGCCACGGCCTGACCTGCCGGGGCCCCAAGCCGGGCGAGGCGGAGATCTGGAACGATCCCGCCGCGCTCGCCGCCTGGACCGACGGCAACCTCGACCGCTACTGGCGGCGCCTGGTGATCCGGGCCTCCCGCCCGGCCTCCCCATGGGGGCTGCTCAGCCTCGGCGGCTACGGCACGGTGTGGTTCGTCACGGGCGTCGCGCGGCTGCACTACACGCTGGCGACCGGTGAGATCACCTCGAAGACGGGGGCGGGGCGGCACGCGCTGCAGGCGTTCTCCGAGCGGTGGCACCGCGTGGTGAACGAGGCCCTGCGGCTGCGGGAGGAGGACGCCGCGCTGCCGACGCTCGCGAGCGCGCTCTCGGGGCTCGGCGACCACTTCGGCACGCCCAGACCCTCGCTGTACAGCTCGCCGTTCGAGCGCAAGGACGACGTGCTGGGCTTCGCCGACCAGGCGATCACCGCGGCGCACGAGGTCTATGAGGCGCGCTGGCGGCAGCGGTAGGGCGGCCCTCGCCGGTCCGGGCGCAAGCCTAGGGATAACCCTAGGCGGCACACGGACGACTCGCCCGGCCCGGCGATGAACAGTGGGGGAGACTCTTCGAAAGGCGGGTTCCTGATGAGCGAATCCTCCCCGATCCCCCCGCGCATCCCCACCAGGACCTTGAAGAAAGGCGACCAAGGTCCCGACGTCGCGCTGCTGTACCAGTACCTCCAGCGCTTCGGGTATTTCCCGAACCCGGAGATCCGGACGGGCAACCTGCTGCACCACCCGGCGGTGCCGTTCGCGCCCGAGGATCCCACCCGGTACGACGACCGCATGGAGCTGGCCGTCCGCAGATTTCAGCAGCAGCAGGGGTTGATGGTCAGCGGAGTGCTGGACGACTCGACGCTCCTGCTGCTCAACCGGCCGAGGTGCGGCTTCCCCGACGACGCGGTGGCCGGGGTCGACATGTTCGTGGCCCAGGGCAACCGGTGGGCGGGCGAGCAGGTCACGTACAGCTTCGACAACTTCTCCCCCGACCTCGACCCGGCGCAGCAACGGGCGGCGGTGGTCGCGGCGTTCGGCAAGTGGTCGGCCGTGACGCCGCTGACCTTCACCGAGGTCGCCGTCCAGGGAGACCTCCGGATCGGCTGGTACTCCGGCGACCACGGCGACGGTTTCGCCTTCGCGGGACCCGGCGGCGTGCTGGCCCACTGCTTCTACCCGCCGCCGAACGGCGGGGCCATCGCCGGCGACTGCCACTTCGACGAGGCCGAGACCTGGTCGGTGAGCCTGCCGCCGAACGGCATCGACCTCTACACGGTCGCCCTGCACGAGCTGGGGCACGGGCTCGGCCTGGCCCACTCCGCGGTCCAGTCCTCGGTGATGTTCGCCTTCTACGGCGGCCCGCTCAGGGACCTGACCGGCGACGACATCGAGGGCATCCAGTCGGTCTACGGCGCCAGGCGCAACTGGTTCCCGCTCGGCGGAACCGTCTTCAACCCGGCCGTCAGCCGCAACTCCGACGGCCGCCTGGAGGTCTTCGTCCGCGGCCTGGACCACGCGCTGCACCACAAATGGCAGGTCACACCGAACGGCGGCTGGAGCGACTACGCCTCGGAAGGCGGCTGGGTGACCGGGCCGATCGCGGTCGGCCGCAACGCCGACGGGCGGCTGGAGCTCTTCGTCCGCGGCTTCGACGGAGCGCTCTGTCACAAGTGGCAGACCGTCCCCAGCGGCGGCTGGAGCGACTGGAGCTCGCTCGGCGGCTGGGCGCTGAACCCTGCCGTGGCCGCGAACGCGGACGGCCGGCTGGAGGTGTTCGTCACCGGCTCGGACGGCGCCTGCTATCACAAGTGGCAGACCGTGCCCAACGGCGGCTGGAGCGACTGGTTCTCGCTCGGCGGCATCATGGCCGGGCCCGTCGCGGTCGGCGCGAACCGGGACGGCCGCCTGGAGCTCTTCGTCCGCGGCACGGACGCGACGCTCTATCACAAGTGGCAGACCGTCCCCAACGGTGGCTGGAGCGACTGGTTCTCGCTCGGCGGCTGGGTGGACGAGCCCACCGTGACCAGGAACGCCGACGGCCGGCTGGAGGTGTTCGTGGTCGGCTCCGACCGGGCGCTGCACCACAACTGGCAGGTCACCCCCAACGGCGGCTGGAGCGGCTGGGCCTCGCTCGGCGGCTGGGTCGCCAAGCCCTGCGCGACGTCCAACGCGGACGGGCGGCTGGAGGTGTTCGCCCGCGGCTCGGACAACGCCACGCACCACATCTGGCAGATGACGCCGGGTGGGAGCTGGGGCGGGTGGAGCTCGCTCGGGAGCACGCAGCTCGAAGGGCCTGCCGTGGGGCGTAACCAGGACGGGCGGCTGGAGGTCTTCACGAAGGGGGCGGACGGCGCGCTCTGGCACACCTGGCAGACGGCGCCCAGCAACGGCTGGGTCTGAGGCTGGGCGGCGGGCCGCGCGGTTGGTGAGTCCTGGGCCACGGGCCACGGGCCACGGGTCACGGGCCGCGCGCCTGCTGAGGGCGCGCGGCTCCGCCAGGGATTGACGCCGGGTGCAGGCCGGGGTACGAATACCCGCGAATGCCATCACCGGGCCAGACCGGCCGCGGTGAGGTGTTAACGCTAACACTGCGGGAGGCCGCTGGATGCGTACATGTCGAGGTGTCCGCAGGACGGTCGTGGCCCTGCTCGTCGCCGTCGCGGCCGTCATGTTCGCGCCGGCCGCGCACGCGGTGGGCCCGGTGCCGCACTATCTGATGACCGCGTTCACCAACAGCAGCGAGTCGAACATGTACGTCTACGACTCCGCGAACGCCGCCGCCTTCACCCTCGTACGGGCCAACGCCTACACGCCGCCGTCCGGCCTGATCCGCGACCCGAGCGTCATGCGGCACACCGACGGCTACTACTACCTCGTCCACACCACGAACTGGACCGGCGACACCATCGGCTTCGCCCGCAGCGCCGACACCGTGAGCTGGACCTTCCTGCGCAACGTCACCGTCGGGCTGAACGGCGCCACCGGCAGCACCTGGGCGCCCGAGTGGTTCAAGGACTCCGACGGCAGCGTCCACGTGATCTACTCGGCGTCCACGGCCGGCACGGCAGGACAGTTCAGGCCGTACCGGATCACCGCCGCCAACAGCGCGCTGTCCTCGTGGAGCGCCCCGGCGGCGCTGGGCATCCCGGCGAACTACATCGACAGCTTCGTCGTCAAGAGCGGCTCCACCTACCACAACTTCCTCAAGAACGAGACGACCAAGTACATCGAGCACGCCACCGCCACCTCGCTGACCGGGCCGTGGACGTTCACGGGCACGGGGAACTGGGCGGGCTGGGGCTCCGGCCTCGAAGGCCCGGCGCTCACGCGGCTGGCCGACGGGCGGTGGCGCCTCTACTTCGACAACTACACCGGCGGGCGCTACTACTACGCCGACAGCTCGAACCTGTCGTCGTTCGGGGCCAAGGTGGAGCTGGCGGGGCTGTCCGGGACGGCCAGGCACTTCACGGTGCTGCGCGAGGACGCCGGGGACGCGACGGCGGTGCCCACCGGCAACCGGTCGCTGCGCTCGGCCAACTTCCCCGACCGGTACGTACGCCATCGCAGCCAGCTCGCCTACCTCGACCCGCTCTCGGCGTCCAGCACGCTCGCCGACCGGCAGTCCGCCACGTTCACCGTGGGCGCGGGGCTGGCGCATTCCGGTTGCTACTCCTTCCAGTCGGTCAACCAGCCCGGCTACTACCTGCGGCACTACAACCTGCGGCTGACCCTGCAGCGGGACGACGGGTCGGCGATCTTCAAGGGTGACGCCACGTTCTGCGGACGGGCCGGGCTGGCGGGCGGGGGAACGACCTCGTTCGAGTCGTACAACCTGCCGGGGCGGTATCTGCGGCACTACAACTACGAGCTGCGGGCGGATCTGCTGGCGGCCACGTCGGTGTTCGCCTCCGACGCGTCGTTCACCGTCACCGCACCACTGGCCTGACCCCTCCCCGGGTGTACCGGCGTGGGGCGGCCCCGCGCCCCACTGACCTATGGGAAAGGACGAACCCGTGCCCGCACGCTCCCTCGCCAGATCGGCGATCATCACCGTGACTACGCTGCTCATCGTGATGTCCAACCTGCTGTCGCCGGGGGCCGCGCACGCCTCACCCGCCGTGCAGTACGCCAACCCGCTGGCCGCCCAGCGCGCCGACCCGCACATCTTCCGCCATACCGACGGCTACTACTACTTCACCGCGACGGCCCCCGAGTACGACCGCATCGTGCTGCGCCGGGCGACCACCATCCAGGGCCTGGCGAGCGCTCAGGAGACGGTCATCTGGCGCAAGCACGCCACCGGCGAGATGGGCGCGCACATCTGGGCTCCGGAGATCCACTTCATCAACGGCAAGTGGTACGTCTACTTCGCGGCGGGCCGGGCCGACGACATCTGGCGGATCCGGATGTACGTGCTGGAGAGCTCCGCCGCCAACCCGCTGACCGGCGCCTGGACCGAGCGCGGCCGGATCACCACCCCGTGGGACACCTTCTCCCTGGACGCCACCACCTTCACCGCGAACGGCGTGCGCTACCTCCTCTGGGCCCAGCAGGAGCCGGGCATCGCCACCAACTCGAACCTGTACATCGCCCGCATGGGCGCCAACCCCTGGACGATCACGGGCGCCACGACCCGGCTGACGGTGCCGGCGCTGGCCTGGGAGACGCGCGGCTACAAGGTCGCCGAGGGGCCCTCCGTGCTGCAGCGCAACGGGCGGCTCTTCCTGACGTACTCGGCCAGTGCCACGGACGCCAACTACTGCCTCGGGCTGCTGACCGCATCCGCCTCGGCCGACCCGCTGCAGGCCGCCTCGTGGACGAAGAGCCCCAACCCGGTCTTCGCCACCAGCGCCGCGACCAGCCAGTACGGTCCCGGGCACAACTCCTTCACGGTCTCCGAGGACGGGCAGAGCGACATCCTCGTCTACCACGATCGCAGCTACCGGGACATCACGGGCGATCCGCTGAACGACCCGAACCGGCGTACCAGGGTGCAGAAGGTGTACTGGCGATCGGACGGGACGCCCGACTTCGGCATCCCGGTGCCCGACGGGGCGACGCCGGTGCGGCTGCTGTCGTACGACACGCCGGGGCAGGCGGTGCGGCACTGGAACTACCGGGCGCGCCTGGAAGCGAACGTCTCCCCGCTGGCCGACTCCCAGTTCAGGCTCGTCACCGGTCTTTCCGGCTCGGGGACGGTCTCGCCGGAGTCGACGAACTTCCCCGGGTACTTCCTGCGGCACCGCAACCACGAGGCTTGGGTGGAGCAGCGGGACGGGACCAGCCTGTTCGGCGCCGACGCGAGCTTCTTCCGCCGCACGGGCCTCGCCGGGTCGGGGACGGTCTCGCTGGAGTCGGCCAACTTCCCGGGGTACTTCCTGCGGCATCGGGGCGGGCAGGTGTGGGTGGAGCAGAACGACGGGACCAGCGCGTTCCGGGGGAACGCCAGCTTCATCCTGGAGTAGGGAGCTTCGCCGTGAAGTGAGGGCTTCGGGAGGTGTGATGGAGCCCGCCCGAGGAGGAGGGGCGACGGCGGACATCATCGTTGCCGGTGGAGGTGCGGGACCACCGGCACAGGCCTTACGTGCGACACCACCAGCACACGCTTCACGCACAAGACCGGCAGTACAAGCCTTACGTACGGACCTTATGGACGCGCGGGATCATCAGGACGAGCCCACAGAAGCACGGGACCGGGAGGAGTGCGAGCCTGGCAGGAGCACGAGGCTGACAGCCAGCCGACCAGCCGTGGATGCCCGGCCTCGTACCTCGTACTTCATAGCTGCGTGAAATTGGCGCGCGCCGGAACGCGGCGCGACGATGACGCGCGCCCGAGTTGTCGTCATCGGTGACGACGTCGGCTACAGCCGGCGCAGGACCGCTACGACCTTGCCCAGGACGCTGGCCTCGTCACCGGGGATGGGCTCGTAGTTGGAGTTGTGGGGGACGAGCCAGACGTGCCCGTCCTTGCGCTTGAAGGTCTTGACGGTGGCCTCGCCCTCGATCATGGCGGCCACGATGTCACCGCTCTCCGCGACCGGCTGCTGGCGAACGACCACCCAGTCGCCGTCGGCGATGGCGGCCTCGATCATCGAGTCACCGGCGACCTGCAAGAGGAACAGGGTGCCTTCGCCGACGAGCTGCTTGGGCAGCGCGAAGACGTCCTCGACGCTCTCCTCGGCGAGGATCGGGCCACCTGCGGCGATGCGGCCGACAAGCGGGACGTAGGCGGCGGTCGGACGGTTGACCGGGGTCTCGTCGTCGGCCGCGTCGGGGTCGACCCACAGCACCGGCTCGCCGGGCAGGCGCACCTCGAGAGCACGTGGCCGGTGCGGGTCGCGGCGCAGGTAACCCTTACGCTGCAGCGCCGTCAACTGATGCGACACGCTGGACGTGCTGGTCAGCTGCACCGCCTCGCCGATCTCGCGCATGGAGGGCGGATATCCGCGCTGCTGTACCGAGTCGCGAATCACTTCGAGGATCTTGCGCTGCCTGGGCGTCAGGCCCAGGGAGTCGCGTCGGCGCACCGCGAGGTCACTGACCCCGTTTGCGTCATCCCGCTCGCTCATGCTCTTCCTCCTCGCCTGGCGGCCCGCCTCACCGGCGCACCTCCCGGTCCGTGGTCCTGATGTCGCACACAGCGACCGTATCGCTGTTGAAGATCATCTTCAAACAATTGTTCGAGTCTTCCTCGAAAATGTCGCCCGTGTGGTGTACAACATCGTACGGGAGTTCGATCGACACCGTGTTCGATTTGCTGATCTTTATTTGGCCTTTTCCTCAGGCCACACGGCAGGAGGTCATCCATGCGAACACCCACAAATCCGGACATGACCAGCGAAGACGCCAAGCGACTCACGCTCATCGCCGATGCCACGCAGAGCACGGATCGACGGGGCGACAATACGCGTAAGGAGGCCGGCTCTCGAGGGAATCTTGGGAAGAGGTTGGGGTCCCGTTCGAATGATGGGGGAAGGCCGCATTTGCGACTGGTCCCCCCACCGCGTTCGAGTGAGGATGCCGACGACACCGCTCCGCCGGGCAGGGGAGGAGCCCGCGCTGACGGTGCCGACGACGCAACGACGACCAGCCGCCGGCCCGACACCAACGGCCGAGGCCGTAGTAGGCGGGGACGCGGGATTCTGAGATTTGGCACCTTGAGATCCGGGATCCTGAGGTCCGGGATTCTGGGATCCGGAATTCTGCGCCGCGGCGCTCCGGGGCGCGAAACGCGAGACTCCGACACCGGAACCCCCGGAACGCGGGACCCAGGCACTCGAGACCTGCACACGCGGGACTCGGGCGCGAAGGACTCGGGCGCCCGGGACTCAGGCACTCGGGACCTGCGCACGCGGGACCCAGGCGCTCGGGGCCCGCGCACTCGGGACCCAAGCACACGGGACCCAGATGCTCGGGATCGCAGGGCTCGGGGCCGGCGGGCTCAAGGGCGTCGGGTGGGCGGTCCCGCGAGTGAACCACGCGGGAGAGGCGGCTCGCGGCACAGCGAGCCGGCAGGCACGGGAGCCGTTGAGGGGCGGCCAGGTGCTGAAGGTATGAGCTCTAGGGGGAGTGGCGGGGGTGAGGACCCGATGGGAATCGTCGGGACCGGACGTTCGGCGGCGAACGTCGGGAGCGATGCAGATCTGCAGGGAAGGACCCCAGGCGGGGGTTCGCAGGAGGGCACCGGAAATCAGGGTTCCCGAGAAGGCATCCAGAGCCGGAGCTCTCGGGCAGGCATCCAGAGCCGTGGCACCCGAGAAGGCCTCCGGGATCGTGGTTCGCGGGAGGGTTTCCGGGACCGGGGTTCGCGAGAGGGTCCCCAAGGCCCGGGTTCGCGGGAGGGTCTCCAGGGCCCAGGCTCTCGGGAAGGTCTCCAAGGCCGGAGTTCTCGAGAGGGTCTCCGAGACCGAAGTGCCCGGAAAGGTGTCCGGGATCGGGATCCCCGAAAGGGCGCTCGAGCCCGAGGCACCCAGGGAAGCGTCCGGGGCGGCGGAGGCTCTGGCGGGAGCCCCGATGAGAGTGGGACAACTCAGGCAAGCCGCCGGGCTGGCGGTCCTCGGGGAAACGTGACGGGCGAGGGCTCCAGGACGGGCGGCCGCACCAGCCGCTTCTGGAGGCGCGCCACTGGATCCGGAAAAGGCCGCCGTCCGTGGAGCCGCCGTACGGCGCTGCAGCCGGGCCGGGCGAAGCAGCCTGACGATCCGGACCGCTGGCAGCAAGGAAGCCGGTGGGACCAGAAGGTCTGGCCGAGGCAAGGGGATGGGCGAGAGCTGCAAGTCCGACGGGGCCGGGCAGGGCGGCGAGACCAGACAGACCGGCCGAATAGGGTTGACCGGCGAGAGCCGACCGACCGGTTGAACGGGGCAAGGTGGCGAACCTGGCGGGGGCTCAGGAGCCGGAGGGCGGTGGCGCGACTCGCACGCCGTTCCGCACGCTGTTCCGCACCGCCGTTGCGGCTGACCCGGCGCGGGCGCGTTGTGCTGGTCGTCGGTGTGGCGTTGCTGTCACTCGGCGGGTTCTGGCTCGGGACTCATGCGGCCGGGCACGCTGACGTGCAGGTCGTGGTGCCCAGCCACGCGGGGCTGCCGTGGGTGGAGGTCCACCAGGGAGATACGTTGTGGGCGATTGCCGACGCTCTCTCGCAGGGAGACGACCCTGGCGCGGTGGTGGAGGAGATCAAGCGGCTGAACGGCCTGACCGACTCCTTAATACGCTCCGGCACCCGTCTGTACGTTCCGCGCAACACCGCCGCGTTACGCCGACCGCCGCAGTGACCGCACGGTGACTCCGCAGAGCCTGCTGTAGTGACCGACCCAGAGGGTCGTCCAGGCGGTTCGTTCTGCGGGCTGCCACAGCGCTCGTTTCGGCGGGTCGTCTCAGTCTCAGCGTGGATCGTCCCTGCGGGTCGCCATGCGGTCGTCCCTGGGGGTCTCCATGGTGCTTGTCCTGTGGACCGTCAAGGCGGTCGTTTCGGCGGGTGGTCCCTGCGGGTCACTTCTGCCGGTCGTCCGGCGGGTCGCCACGGCGGTCCTCCCGCAGCTTGTCCTCGCGTGTTGCTACAGCGGCCGTCATGAGGGCCGTCCCGCAGTTGCTGAGGCGATCGGCCGTTGGGGGGTTACGGGTCTACAGGTTGTGACCACCGGCTTCGGGCGGTTGCCGGCATTTTGCGCGGCCGCCCGGCGTTTTACAGATAGGTGGCTGACCTGGGATTCAGTGGCCGGCACGGGATGGTCGTAGCGCCTGGAGCGGGGTCGTACGGTGTTCGGGATCTTGAGGAGCGGGGCGTGGGCGGGCAGAGCGGTACAGGTGCTTGTCCCAGGGGTGGGGCCGGTGGAGTGCTTGCGCCCGCGCCGTCCGGGCGCGTGGGCGTACCAGTGGTGGAGTGGTTGGCCCCACCGGTAGGGGCACGTGAGGACCATCGGGTTTGGGTCGTGGTGACGGGGTGTGGGGGCGGGCGATGGAACGATGTGCGCGAAATGATGGAGGCGCCGGTGTTGGCAGGGGGAGCCGGCGCGGGCGGACGGGTCGGGATTTGGGACAGGAGTTAGAGGCGGCGATCGGGGTGTAAGCGGAGGCTTCGTGGCGGGGTGGAGGAGGAGGGCGAGTCCTCCGGTACCGTTGTGAGGTTTGTTCACGACTGAGGTCCGATGCAACCGTTGTGACGCTCTCACCAGCACGAAGATCGCGAATTGGGCGGCGACACGCCCGAAGCGGAAGTGGATGGCGGGCTGATCAGCGACTTCGGCCGGATGGCTCGGCTCAACTTGCGTTCATGGTCGCGCGCTTCTACGGTTGGACCACAACATCTAGTAGTTACACCGATGTAGTTCACCACACCTTGTGTTTCCGTGACCGCTCTATGGCTAGCCGTGGAGTGTGCGCGAGCGTCCCGTCATGGCGGTTTCGCACGCGTGTGGTGGCCGCGGATCCCGAGGAGGCGAAAGCGTGCACTGCCCGTTCTGTCGCCACCCTGACACCAGGGTCATCGACAGCCGCTCGACGGACGACGGCGCGGCCATCAGGCGGCGGCGCACCTGTCCCGAGTGCGGGCGCAGGTTCACCACGCAGGAGACCGTACTGCTCATGGTGAGCAAGCGCAGCGGAGTGACAGAGCCGTTTTCGCGGGACAAGGTCGTCGCGGGCGTGCGGCGGGCGTGTCAGGGCAGGCCGGTCAGCGAGGATTCGCTGGCGCAGCTCGGGCAGCGGGTGGAAGAGGCCATCAGGGCGAAGGGCGCGGCGGAGCTCCCCTCCAACGAGGTGGGCCTGGCCATCCTCGGCCCGCTGCGGGAGCTCGACGAGGTGGCCTATCTGCGATTCGCATCGGTATATCGCGGTTTCGAGAGCCTGGCGGACTTCGAAGCCGAGATCTCACAGTTGAAGGCGGAGAAGGGGGAGTCATGACGGAGACGGCCAGCGGTTCAGTGGCGCGCGGGGGCAAGCGTCCGCGTAAGGGACTGAAGATGAAGCGGATCTTCACTAAGCCCGGTGTGCACCCGTATGACGAGATCCAGTGGGAGCGCCGCGACGTCGTCATGACGAACTGGCGCGACGGCTCGATCAACTTTGAGCAGCGGGGCGTCGAGTTCCCCGAGTTCTGGTCGGTCAACGCGGCCAACATCGTGACGACGAAATACTTCCGCGGCGCCGTGGGCACGCCGCAGCGCGAGTGGGGGCTGAAGCAGCTCATCGACCGCGTCGTCGGCGTCTACACCAAGACCGGGATCGAGAACGGCTACTTCGCCTCCGATGAGGACGCCGAGATCTTCGACCACGAGCTGAAGCACGCCTTGGCGCACCAGGTGTTCGCGTTCAACTCGCCGGTCTGGTTCAACGTGGGCACCCAGTCGCCGCAGCAGGTCAGCGCGTGTTTCATCCTGTCGGTGGATGACCAGATGGAGTCGATCCTCGACTGGTACAAGGAAGAGGGCGTGATCTTCAAGGGCGGTTCCGGGTCGGGCGTCAACCTGTCCAGGATCCGTTCGTCGAAGGAACTGCTCAGCAGCGGTGGCACGGCCAGCGGCCCGGTCAGCTTCATGCGCGGGGCGGACGCCAGCGCGGGGACGATCAAGTCCGGCGGCGCCACCCGCAGGGCGGCCAAGATGGTCGTGCTCGACGTCGACCACCCCGACATCGAGGAGTTCATCGAGACCAAGGCGCGCGAGGAGGACAAGGTCCGCGCGCTGCGCGACGCCGGGTTCGACATGGACCTCGGCGGCAAGGACATCGTCAGCGTCCAGTACCAGAACGCCAACAACTCCGTGCGCGTCTCCGACGAGTTCATGCGCGAGGTGGAGAAGGGCGGCGAGTTCGGCCTGCGCGCCCGCCTGACCGGCGAGGTGATCGAGAAGGTCGACGCCAAGGGCCTCTTCCGCAAGATGGCCAAGGCCGCGTGGGAGTGCGCCGACCCCGGCGTCCAGTACGACGACACGATCAACGACTGGCACACCACCCCGGAGACCGGGCGGATCACGGCCAGCAACCCGTGCTCCGAGTACGTCCACCTGGACAACTCCTCCTGCAACCTGGCCAGCATCAACCTGCTGAAGTTCCTGAGGGACGACAACTCCTTCGACGTCCCGAACTTCGTCAAGCTGACCGAGCTGATCATCACCGCGATGGACATCTCGATCACGTTCGCCGACTTCCCGACCGAGAAGATCGGCGAGACCACGCGGGCCTACCGGCAGCTCGGCATCGGCTACGCCAACCTGGGCGCGCTGCTCATGGCGACCGGCCACGCCTACGACTCCGACGGCGGCCGGGCCGTGGCGGGTGCGATCACCTCGCTGATGACCGGTGTGTCCTACCGCCGCAGCGCGGAGCTGGCCGGCGTGGTGGGGGCGTACGACGGTTATGCCAGGAACGCCGAGCCGCACAAGCGCGTCATGCGCAAGCACGCGGCGGCGAACGACGACCTGCGCACGGTCGGCTCCATGGACGCCAAGATCCACGCCGAGGCGTCGCGCCAGTGGTCGGAGTGCCTCAAGCAGGGCGAGAAGAACGGCTACCGCAACGCCCAGGCCAGCCTGCTCGCCCCCACGGGGACGATCGGCCTGATGATGGACTGCGACACGACCGGCATCGAGCCGGACCTGGCGCTGGTCAAGTTCAAGAAGCTCGTCGGCGGCGGGTCCATGCAGATCGTCAACCAGACCATCCCGCGGGCGCTCAAGCAGCTCGGCTACCAGCAGGAGTCGATCGAGGCCGTCGTCGAGTACATCGGCGAGCACGGTCACGTCGTCGACGCGCCGGGCCTGCGCCAGGAGCACTACGAGGTGTTCGACTGCGCCATGGGCGAGCGGGCGATCGCGCCGATGGGCCACGTGCGGATGATGGCGGCCGCGCAGCCGTTCCTGTCCGGCGCCATCTCCAAGACGGTCAACCTGCCCGAGTCGGCCACCATCGACGACATCGAGCAGGTCTACCTCGAAGGCTGGAAGCTCGGCCTCAAGGCGCTGGCGGTCTACCGCGACAACTGCAAGGTCGGCCAGCCGCTGTCGGCGGGCGGCACCAAGAAGGAGAAGGAAGAGGCCAAGGCCGCGGAGCCCGAGGTCAAGGTCATCGAGGTCAACCGGCCGACCCGGCGGCGCATGCCCAACCAGCGGCCGAGCATGACCACCCGCTTCACGGTGGGCGGCGCCAAGGGCTACATGACCGCTTCGTCCTACCCTGACGACGGGCTCGGCGAGGTCTTCCTCAAGATGTCCAAGCAGGGCTCGACGCTGGCGGGCGTCATGGACGCGTTCTCCGTCGCGATCTCCATCGGGCTCCAGTACGGGGTGCCGCTGGAGACGTACATGAGCAAGTTCGTCAACATGCGCTTCGAGCCGGCGGGGATGACGGACGACCCGGACATCCGGATGGCCACGTCGGTGATGGACTACATCTTCCGCCGCCTGGCCCTCGACCACCTGCCGTACGACGAGCGGGCCGCCCTGGGCATCTTCTCGGCCACCGAGCGCGCCGCGCAGCAGCGGGGCGAGGACCCCGCGACCCTGCAGGAGGCGGTGGACCGCGAGGCGCTGGCCCAGTCGGCGCCCATCGAGGAGAAGCCGAAGGCCGGGTCGGGCGCCGGGGCTGAGGTGGAGCGGCCGGCTCAGGAGCTGACGCTGGAGAGCCACCAGCGCTTCACCGCCGACGCGCCGCTCTGCATGACCTGCGGCACCAAGATGCGGCCGGCCGGTAGCTGCTACGTCTGCGAGGGGTGCGGCTCGACGAGCGGCTGCAGCTGATCGCAAGCGTAAAGGGCGAGAAACGCCTGGTCAGGGCAGGGTGCCTGGATCTCCTCGGCTCCCTGCCCTGTGCTTTGGCCGAGGTTGTCGCATCGTGCACAACCTTGCGAGTCGCTCTCCCGGGTCCATAAGTACATCAAGTACTTGACGTACTTGGTCGGAAATGGCATTCTGAAGCGACTCTCGCTGGAGGTGCCGCCATGGCCGTCGTTCACTTCGACAGCTATACCGAAGCTCGTACGCATCTCAAGGCGCTGCTGGACGCGGCGGAGCAGGGGCGCGTGGCCACAGTGCGGCGCGAGTCGGCTGTGACAGCCCTCGTGGACGTTCAAAGACTGCGTCACTACCTCGCGATGCTCATTCCTTCTCGTGCACAGGTGGTTCCTGAGGCAGGCGGTTGGTCGATTTTCATCCCGGGGCTACCTGTTGCCGCGGATGGCGCGACCTTTGATCAGGCCGTTGCGGAGATGGTCGAAGGGCTGCGTGAGTACGCCGAGGACTGGCAGGATCACCTGCTCGACGTTCCCAATCATCGCGAGAATTGGGGGGTCGTGCAGTTGATCAGCCTCAGCAATGACGATCAGTTGCGCGAATGGCTGGTGGGGGCCGCCCGATGAGTCGGCCACAGCCCACTCGTGAGCACCATGATTGCTTCTGTCAGATCGAGGGCTGGCGTCAGGTGCGGAACGCTCGGGGAGGAACGGGCACCCATCACGTTACGTATGAGCTCGATCTTCTTGACGGCAGGATACTGAGGACCCGGATCTCTCATCCGGTCGATCGCAGTACCTATGGGCCAGGTATCTGGAGTCATATTCTCCGTGATCAGCTTCAGGTGGATGAGGCGACGTTCTGGGCGTGTGTGCAGAATGACGTGAAACCCGATCGCGGAGTGCCTGAACTGCCGTCGGAGGCGTTGCCCGCCGATCTTGTTTTCATGTTGATCTCGAGGGTGGGTCTCGACGAGATGACGGTCGCAGCGATGAGCAAGGACGAGGCCATCGTCAGACTGCAGAAGTACTGGATCGACGGCACCTGATCCGAGGGTACTGATCGCGGTGGGTCGTTGAGCTCGCAGTGAACCCCGTGGTGAGCGCCCGGCCGGGCGCTCACCTGAAATCAGGAAGCGGCACTTGGCGGCCGGCACGGTGGCGCGGGTCGTGGCTAGCCTTGGGTGGCCGGGCGGATGGTGACCTCGCCGATCTCGACGTCGTCAGGCTGTTCGATGGCGAAGGCGACGACGCGGGCCACGGCCTCCGGGTCGATGGCGAGCTCGTCCATGTTGCGGCGGATCTGCTCGCGGACCTGGGCGTTGTCGATCGAGTCGGCGAGCTCCGTACGCACATAGCCCGGCGAGATCGCCGTCGTACGCAGTACGCCATCGGTCGACTCCTGCCGCAGCCCCTCCAGCAGGGTGCGGACGGCGTTCTTGGTCCCGGCGTAGACCGCCTGGTGCGGCACGATCTTCAGGCCGGACGTCGACACCGTGGTCACCAGATGGCCGCGGCCCTGCCGGCGGAACACCGGGAGCGCGGCGGCGATGCCGTGGAGCACGCCACGGAGGTTGACGTCGATCATCGCGGACCAGCCGTCGACGTCGAGGTCGGTCATGGGGCCGATCTTGCTGATGCCGGCGTTGGAGACCAGCACGTCGAGCCGCCCGAACTCCGCCACGGCCCGGCCGACGAGCCGGTCGAGGTCCTCGCGCCGGGTGACGTCCGTGGCACAGGTGATGGCCCGGCCGCCGCGGTCGCGGATGTCCTGGGCGAGTTCGTCGAGGCGGTGCGTGCGGCGCGCACCGAGGACGACGGCCGCCCCGCGTTCGGCCAGCAGTCGCGCCGTGGCCTCCCCGATGCCGCTGCTCGCTCCGGTGATGGCGATGACCTTGCCGTCGATGGCTGTCATGAGGAGTCCTCTCCCGATAAAGTGGACACGTGTCCGCTCACTTCAGCGTATCGGACACGTGTCCGCTTAGTAAAATGGGGCAACATGGACTCAACTCCGCGCCGGGCCGACGCGGCCGGCAACCGTGAGCGGATCATCGAGGCGGCGCGGGCGGTCATCGCGAACGCGGACGAGGTCAAGCTCAACGCGATCGCCAAACAGGCCGGGGTCGGTCAGGGCACCCTCTACCGCCACTTTCCGACGCGGGAGGCGCTGCTCGCCGAGGTCTATCGGGAGGACGTGGATCAGCTCGTGGCGGCGGCGCCGGCCCTGCTCGCCGAACATGAGCCGCTCACCGCGCTGGCCCGCTGGTTCGACCGGGTGGTGGAGTACGCACAGGTCAAGCGCGAGGTGTTCGCCGCCGTCGAAGCCGGGGTCTGGCAGGACCTCTCGGCGCACAGCCTCGGCCCGATCGGCGCCGCGCTGACCGCGCTCCTCGACGCCGGCAAGGCCGAGGGCGCCATCCGCTCTGACGTCGACGCCCGTGACGTCATCCTGCTCATCGGGTATCTGACCCGTCTGGAGCAGGACGAATGGGACGCCAGGGCTCGGCATCTGCTTCACATTGTCCTCGACGGGCTGCGCCGTCCCCAGGAGTGACGGATTGCGACGTCCCCAGGAGTGGCGGGTGGCGACGTCCCAGGAGTGGCGGGGTGCGACGTCCCAGGAGTCTTGAAGGCTCATGCGTCCCCGGGCGCTGATCGCCGACGGCTCGTGCAGGCCGTACACACGCGAGCCCGGGCCCGCGCGGCTCAGCCGCTGAGCAGGTCGTCCAGGACGTCCGGCCGGTTGGTGATGATGCCGTCCACGCGGTAGCCGAGCAGGCGGCGCATGGTGTCGGTGCCGTCCACGGTCCAGGCGAGGACGTCCAGGCCGAGGCCGTGCACGCGCTGGACGTACGCGGCGGTCAGGGTGGTGTACGGCGGGTTGATCTGGTCGGCGAACTCCGCCAGCTCCGGCAGCTCGGCGGACGAGGGCGTACCGAGCAGCCCGATCGGCACGTCGGGCAGCAGCTCGTGGAGCTTCCGCATCGAGTCCCAGCCGAACGACTGCACGGCCACCCGCGAGGCGGACAGCCACCCGGAGTTGCGGCGCAGCTCGGCGGCGACGCGCGCCTCGATGCCGGGGTAGCGCTCCGGGTCCTTGATCTCCAGCAGCAGGCCCAAGCCCGTGCCGCTCATCGCGCGCAGAGCCTCGCCGAGGGTGGGCACGCGTTCGTCGTCGTACTCGCTGGACCGCCACGACCCGGCGTCGAGCCGCCGGATCTGGGCCAGCGTGAGATCGCGGACGTTCCACGGGGACAGGCCGGGATAGAGGCGCTCGGCGTCGGTGGTGCGGGACAGCGTCGCGTCGTGCATCAGGATCAGCGCGTGGTCCTTGGTCTCCTGGACGTCGAGCTCGAACACGTCGGCCCCCATGGAGGCGGCCAGCTCGAAGGCGGCGATGGTGTTCTCGGGGGCGTACGCGGAGGCGCCCCGGTGGGCGACGTTGAGCACCGAGTCGGCGGCGGCGACGGCGGGGGTGCTCAGGAAGGTGAGTGAGGTCACGAGGATGAGGGCGAGTCGTGCGAACATGGGTCTCCTGCGCTGGGGAGAGGCCTACGACTCGACGGTGACAAGGGATCGTGACGTGAAGTTGAGTGCAGAGTAGCGTGCCGGTGCCCGCGCGATGAGCATTCGACACGCGGGGCGGGACAACGTGTCCCGCCCCGCGAGCGCCGGTGCTACTTGAGTCCCGCGTCCAGCGCGCTGGTGAGCACGCCGGTGTCGCCGGACATCTCCCAGATCATCGCGCCGAGCAGCCCCTTGCCGCGCAGCCAGGCGGTCTTCTTGCCGATCGACCAGGCGTCGTCGAACGTCCACCACTGCCCGCCGTTGCCGGTGTGACAATAGGTGGCCACCGCCTGCTCGTCATGCCTGATCGTGCAGCCGGGCACCATGGCCAGCAGGTTGCTGTAGCCGCGCGTCCCCGCCTCCTCCTGGAACTGGCCGGGGGCGGCCCCGTTGGCGGACTGCCATTCGCCGTACTTGCCGCCGTCGGCGACCTGCTGCCAGCCCCGGCCGTAGTAGGCCAGTCCGATGGTGAGTTTGCGGGGGTTCACCCCGGCTTGCAGGTAGGCGTCGATCGCCTTCTCGACGCTGAAGTCCGGGTTGTACGGACTGTCGGCGTCGAGGTAGAGGTTGCCCTGGTGGCCGGTGCGGTTGGGCTCCCAGGAGTTGTCGCTGCCCGCGCCGTGGAAGTCGTAGCCCTGGACGTTGAAGATGTCCAGCGACTTCGCGACCTCGGGCAGGTCCCAGCCGGCGGCGATCTTGGCCGGGTCGGCCGGGGTGAACGCCGTGAGCTGGTACCTCTTGCCCGTCGTCGCGGTCAGCGCGTCGAGCTGGCGCCGGAACTCGGCGATCAGCAGCGTGTTGCCGGCCTTGTCGTTCGGGCTGACGTGGTTGCCCGCGTGCCCCTCGGCGCCCGGCCACTCCCAGTCCAGGTCGATGCCGTCGAAGATGCCCTCGCCCGTGCCGGGGCCGCCCGCGCCGTTGTAGGCGGGCAGGTTGCCCTTGATATAGGTGTCGATGCAGGACGAGACGAACTTCTTGCGCGCCGCGTCGGTGGCCGCCACGTCGGAGAAGTACTTGGAGTACGTCCAGCCGCCGAGCGAGATCAGCACCTTGAGCTGCGGATGCTTGGCCTTGAGCTTCTTGAGCTGGTTGAAGTTGCCGCGCAGCTTCTCCCAGCCGGTGTCGGCCACGCCGTCCACGGACTGCGCGGCGCTGAAGGGCCGGCCGTAATCGGCCTCGGCGTCGCCCGCGCCGTCGCCCTGGTTCGGGTCCTGCGGGTTGGCGGTCGTGCCCTTGGTGACGCCCTGCAGGCAGGTCAGGTTCTGGGGATCGATGTTGGCGAAGGCGTAGTTGATGTGGGTCAGCTTGGCGGCCGCGCCGGTGGTGTCGAGGTTGCGGACGAAGTACTGGCGGCCGTAGATGCCCCATTGGACGAAATATCCGACGCGGGCGTAGCCGTTCTCGACGATGTCCGACGTCGTCACCTGCACCGCCGCACTGGCCGCCGAGACGTTGTCGTACAGGTCTCTGGCCTTGACGGTGAAGGCGTACGCGGTCGAGGGCGAGAGGCCGGAGACGGTCGCCGTGGTGCCCGTAACGGTCGTGGCCACAGAAGAGCCGATATATACGTCGTAGTTGGCGACGCCGGAATTGTCGGATGAGGCGGTCCAGGCCAGCGTGACGCTGGAGGAGGTCTTGGCGGTGCTGCGCAGGCCGCCCGGCACCGTGGGGGCCTGGGTGTCGTCGGCCGGGTTCCTGGTGGTGACCTTCAGTGGCGCCGACGCGGCCGACAGCGTGCCCTTGCGGTCCTTGGCCTTGACCGTGAACGTGTACTCGGTCGACGGCGTCAATCCGGACACCAGGGCCGAGGTGCCGGTCACCGAGGCGGCCGGCGCGGTGCCGTTGTAGAGCTCGTACCCGACGATCGGGAGACTGCCCTGCGCGGCCGGGTCCCAGGCGAGCGAGACGGTCCTGGTCGTCTTCACCGGCGAGCGCAGGTTGCCGGGCGCGGACGGCGGCGCGTCGGGGGTGCCGTCGCAGTTGACGTCGTTGACCCGGCAGCTCACCGGCTCGGCGTTCGCGGCGCTGACGGTGAAGGACGGGCTGTAGGGCTCGGTGGTCGCGCCCGCGTTCACGGTCGTGTTGTAGTGGGCCGGCGTCAGCGTCACCGTACGGCCGCTCTGGCTCAGCGAGCCGTTCTGGGCGTTGCTCGCGGTGACCCCGGCGGGCAGGTCGAAGACGATCGTCCAGCCGTTGAGCGCGGCCGTGCCGTTGTTGGCGACCACGAACTTGGCGGCCGTTCCGCTGACCTCGTACGTGGCGCCGACCGGCGGCTTGGCGGGCGGGTCGCCGCCGCTGCCGTCGCAGTTGGCGCCGTTGATCAGGCAGCTCACCGGCTGGGCGGCCGAGCTGAGCGAGACCTTGGGGCTGTACGGCTCGGTGTTCCTGCCCGGCTGGACGGTGTTGATGTAGTAGGCGGGGGTGAGCGTCACTTTGGTGCCGCTCTGCCGGATGGTGGCGTTCTGGGGGCTCGACGCGGTGACTCCGGCGGGCAGGTCGAAGACGATCGACCACCCGGTCACGGCGGTCGTTCCCGGATTGGCGACCACGAACGTGCCCGTGGTGCCGGACAGCGAGAACGTGGCGACGAGGCGGCTCGCGGCCTGTGCGGGAAGTCCGCACAACGCGCTGATCATGAGAACGGCGATCAGGGGGGTGACTAATCGGCGCACGTCAGAGACCTTTCTATAAAGAAAGTTTCCTAACAATTAGCCGGATGGTAAGCCCGGGTCAGTGAAGTTGCAAGGGGCCCGGTGGCGATCGAGCGTTCCGGGCGCTCTAGCCTGAATGACGTGAAATCCGGCGGCACGCTGGCCGTACTGCTCTCGGCCTGGTTCATGGCACAGTTCGACTTCTTCGTGGTCAACGTGGCCGCTCCCGCCATCGAGCACGACCTGAACGCCGGCCCGGCCGCCCTGGAGCTCATCGTCGGCGGCTACGCCTTCACCTACGCGGCCGGCATGATCACCGGCGGCCGGCTCGGCGACCGCTACGGCTACCGCCGGCTGTTCGTGTGGGGCGTGGCCGCGTTCACGGTCGCGTCGGTGCTGTGCGGGATCGCCGCCGACCCGGTCCAGCTCGTGGCCGCGCGGCTGCTCCAGGGCCTGGCGGGCGCCGCCATGGTGCCGCAGGTGCTGGCCACGATCTCCGCCGTCTACCCGCCGGACGAGCGGGCGCGCGCCATCGGCTGGTACGGCGCGGTCGGCGGCCTCGGCTCGATCGCCGGGCAGGTGCTGGGCGGGCTGCTGCTCACCGCCGACGTGTTCGGCCTGGGCTGGCGGGTCATCTTCCTGATCAACCTGCCCGTCGGCCTGATCGTCGTGCCGCTGGCCGCCTGGCTCCTGCCGCACGTCGAGACCGGCCGCCACCCCAGGCTCGACCTGCCGGGCGCGGCGGGCCTGGCCGCAGGACTGGCGATGGTGCTGGTGCCGCTCGGCCTGGGCAACAGTCTCGGCTGGCCGGTCTGGACCTGGGTCTGCATGGTGCTGAGCGTCCCGGTGTTCGCGCTGACCTGGCGCTGGCAGCACGTGCTCGCGGCGCGCGGCGGACAGCCGGTGCTCGACCTCGCGCTGCTCAAGGTCCACTCCTACCTGGCAGGCGTCGGGGCGATCGTGGCCTTCATGGCGTATTTCGCCTCGTTCATGTTCACGCTGACGCTGCTGCTGCAGGGCGGGCTCGGCCTCACGGCCTTCCAGGCGGGGCTGGCGTTCGCGCCGATGGGCGCGCTGTTCACGCTCACCTCGCTGCTGGGGACCCGCCTGGTCAGAAGGTACGGCCTCATCGTCGTCATGATCGGCGGCGCGATCGCGGCGCTCGGCCTCGGCCTGCTCGTGGTCGCGTCAGGGCTCGGCCTGCCGTGGATCATGGCCGGGCTGATGCTCGTCGGCTTCGGCAACGGCCTGGTCCTGCCGCAGCTCATCGGAGCGGCGATGGTCGAGGTGGCCCCGCACCAGGCCGGTATCGGGTCGGGCATCCTCAGCACGGCCCAGCAATTCGCCGGCGCGGGCGGCGTGGCCGTGATCGGCGCGGTCTTCTTCGCGATCGCGGAAGGCGGGCACCAGGGCCAGGCCATGCGCTGGTCGGCGGCCATCGACCTGGCGCTCGTCCTCCTCGTGATCGCGACGGTCGCCTACAACAAGCGGCGCGCTACCCGGAGGGAACGGTCAGCGCCGTCCCGTAGAGCCGCGAGACCCTGAGCCGGATCACCAGCCGCCGGTCGGCCACCAGCCGGTGCAGGAACGCCTGCGCGCCGGCCGGATCGGTGAGGCCCGGCTGCATCGACAGCAGCTCCCTGCCCACCTCGTCGCCCGGCTCGGCCGACACCGGCGACAGCTCCGCCTGGCCCTCGGCGACGGCGTAGGAGGAGAAGTCGTCGCTGGCCGCGTAGAGCGCGCAGCGCGGGTCCTCGTGCAGCTGGCGGACCTTGAGCCGGTCGGCGACGGTCGAGATCCGCACCACGCGCTGCTCAGGGTCCCAGTCGTAGCGGACCGTGGACATCTGCGGGCGGCCGCTGCCCTTGTTCGTCGCCAGCGCGCCGAACTGCTGCTCGGCCAGCAGCAGGGAGAGCTCCTCGTCGCTCAGCGAACGGGGTCCCAGGTCCGCGTCAGTGCCGTACTCCTGCGACATGCACCCCGTCCCGTCCCCGCACAAATATGGATATGTCAGCTTATCCCGAGCTTCTTGTTGAACGTCTGAGCGTCCGAGATCACCCAGTACTCGGCGAACCGGTCGCCCTCGGCCCGCAGGATGTCGTGGCCGCTGAAGGCCACTTCGGTCCCCTCCGCCACGCTCGCGCCCGGAATGCCGCCCCGGTAGCCGCCGGTGAAGGTCCACCTGGCCGACACCAGGTCCCCGTCCACGATCGGGCCGACGTCGAGCGTGACCTTGACGCCGGTGAACGGCGCGTACCCCTGCTGGAGCGCCTCGACCAGCCCCGCGGGCCCGGTCACGTCCATGCCCGGCCAGTGGCCGGTGAAGTCCGGGGTGACCAGCTCGTACGCGAGCTCGAAATCACCGTTCCACATTTCCAGCAGCCATCGTCTGTACAGGTCAGAGGTCATCGGAGCCCTCTACCCGCTCCCCGATAGGTTACGAGTCATGAATCTTGCTATTACCAGCGGATATGTCGTACCGGTTGACGGCGACCCCATCGACGGCGGCACCGTGCTCATCCAGGACGGGAAGATCACCGCGGTCGGCCGGGACGTGGCCGTGCCCGACGGGACCCCCGTCGTGGACGCCGCGGGCGGCTGGGTGCTGCCCGGCTTCGTCGAGGCCCACGGCCACCTCGGCGTGTACGAGGAGGCCGAGGGCTGGGCCGGCCAGGACACCAACGAGATGACCGACCCGAACGGCGCCCGCCTGCGCGCGCTCGACGCGATCAACCCCGCCGACCTGGCCTTCGCCGACGCCCTCTCCGGCGGGGTGACGACCGCGGTGATCAAGCCGGGCTCCGGCAACCCGATCGGCGGCCAGACGGTCGCGATCAAGTGCTGGGGCAGGTCCGTGGACGAGATGCTGCTCAAGGAGCCGGTGAGCGTCAAGAGCGCGCTCGGTGAGAACCCCAAGCGCGTCTACGGCGACCAGAAGAAGCTGCCCTCCACCCGGCAGGGCGTGGCCGCGGTGATCCGCGACGCGTTCATGAAGGCGCAGGACTACAAGGCCAGGCGGACGGCGGCGGCCGAGGAGGGCAAGCCGTTCGACCGGGACGGCACGCTGGAGATCCTGGTCCGCGTGCTGGACGGCGAGCTGCCGTGGTGCCAGCACACGCACCGGGCCGACGACATCGCCACCGCGCTCAGGCTGGCCGACGAGTTCGGCTACCGCGTCGTGGTCAACCACGGCACGGAGGGTCATCTGCTGGCCGACACCCTGGCCGCCAAGAAGGTCCCGGTCATCATCGGCCCGCTGTTCACCAGCCGGTCGAAGGTGGAGCTGCGCCAGCGCTCGCTGCGCAACCCGGGCATCCTGGCGCGGGCGGGCGTACAGCTGGCGATCACCACCGACCATCCCGTGGTGCCGATCCACTTCCTCGTCCACCAGGCCACCCTGGCGGTCAAGGAAGGGCTGGACCCGGTGACCGCGCTGCGGTCGATCACCCTCGACCCGGCCCGCATCATGGGGCTGGACGACCGGGTGGGCGCGCTGCGGCCCGGACTGGACGGTGACGTGGTGATCTGGTCCGGCGACCCGCTGGACGTCATGAGCCGGGCGCTGCGGGTGTTCATTTCCGGCCGGGAGGTGTATTCGTACACGGACGGCGAGTCCGTCGTCACGGATCCGTACTACCGCGAATTCAAGTAACCGTTAAGTGACCGTCGATGGGGCCGGTGCATAGTGGGCGGATCAGCGGGGAAGAGAGGCATCACCATGACAGCTCCGTTGCTCGCCCAGCGGCCCAGCAAGGCTCTGTTGATCGGCCTCGTCGTCTCGGGCGTTCTCGCGCTGATCGTGCTGGCCTTCATGCTCAGGTTCGGCGGTCCGATCGGGTTCGGCCTGTCCGCGTTACTGGCCGTGGCGCCGCTGCCGGTGCTGCTCGCGGCCGTGCTCTCGCTCGACAGGCTCGAACCCGAGCCCAAGCTCAACCTGGCCTTCGCGTTCGCGTGGGGCGCCGGGGTGGCGATCGTGCTGGGCATCGCGCTGACGGTCGTCGGCCAGGAGCTGTTCGCCCTCATGGGATACGGCTCCGCCGTGGTCAGCAACCTGGGCACCGTCCTGCTCGCCCCCGTGATCGAGGAGGCGCTCAAGGGCTCGGCGCTGCTGCTGCTCCTGCGCAGGCGGCGGGAGATCGACGGCCTGACCGACGGCATCGTGTACGCCTCCATGGCCGGCCTCGGCTTCGCCGCCGTCGAGAACGTCGGCTACTACCTCATCGCGTTCGGCGCGGAAGGCGCGGGCGGCGCGATGCAGCTCTTCGTGATGAGAGGGCTGATCGACCCGCTCGGCCATCCCATCTACACCTCCCTGATCGGCGTCGGCGTCGCGTACGCGCTCACCCGCCGCACCCCCGCCAGGATCGCCGCGATCCCGCTCGGCTACCTCGGCGCGGTCTTCCTGCACGCCCTCTGGAACGGCGCCAGCACCACCGGGTCGCTGGCCTGGCTGGGCACGGCCTACCTGGTGATCATGGTGGTGCTGGTCGTCCTCATCGTCGTGACCGTCGTCGAGCGCCGCCACCTCGTCGCCAAGATGGGCGCCTACCTGCCCGGCTACCAGCAGACGGGGCTGGTCACCGAGGCGGACGTCACGATGCTCAGCACGCTGTCCGCCCGCAAGGAGGCGCGCAAGTGGGCCAGGGGGAAGGGGCTCGGGCGCGCCATGGGCGACTATCAGCAGGCGGCGACCGAGCTGACCCTGCTGCACCTGCGGGCGGAGCTGCGGGGCATGGACCCCGTCAAGTTCGCGATGGAGCGCGATGCGTACCTGGGGGCGATGGCGCACGCCCGCAGGTGGTGACGCCCGCCGATCCGGCTGGTCGCACGCGCCGTAGGCCGTAGCGCCCGCCGACGGGGTCAGTCGCGGGGCAGCAGGAAGTCGTGCAGGTGGGCGAGGACGGCGTCCGGCTGCTCCTCGGCCAGGAAATGCCCGCAATCCGAAATTTCGGCACCTCGCACGTCGAGGGCGTAATCGCGCCAGACGTCCAGCACCGGCACCCTGCTGGCCAGCCCGGCCGCTCCCCACAGCGCCAGCACCGGCAGCTCCAGCCGCCGGCCCGCGTCCCAGTCGGCGTCGTCGTGCTCGGCGTCGTGCGGGAAGGAGGCCCGGTAGTCGTCGAACCCGGCGCGCAGCGCCCCCGGCTGCTCGAAGGCCCGCATGTACTCCTCGACCTCCAGCCGCGAGCGCTGCACCGTCCACTTCTCGAAGAAGTAGTTCAGGTAGGCGCGCACGTTCTGGCCCGCGAGCAGCTCGGGCAGGTCGGGCTGCAGGTGGAAGGTCCAGTGCCAGGTGCTCGCCGCCACCCCCGTCTTCATGTCGAACCGGCGCCACATCTCCCTGGTCGGGATGATGTCCATGACCACCAGCCGCTCCACCTCTCCCGGATGGTCGAGGGCGTAGCGGTGGGCGACCCGGGCGCCCCTGTCGTGCCCGGCCAGCATGATCGTGGAGTGGCCGAGCGAACGGGCCAGGGCGTGGATGTCGGCGGCCATCGTCCGCTTGTCGTAGCCGGTCGCCGGCTTGTCCGTCCTGCCGTACCCGCGCAGGTCGGGCGCGACCACCGTGAAGTGCTCGGCCAGGGAGGGCATGATCGGCCGCCAGCAGTGGCCGGTCTGCGGCCAGCCGTGCAGCAGGACGAGCAGCGGCCCGTCGCCCTCGATCAGGTAGTGCATGCGCAGGCCGCCGAGATCGGCCATCCGCGATTCCACCATGGTGTGCACCTTTCGTTAGGGATGATTCAGGATCGGACGGCGAGAGCGGCGATCGCCGTGACGCCCGTGAGCGCGATGCAGGCCGCCACCGCGACCGCCGTACCGTGGCCTACCCCGAAGCCGCCGACGACCGCCGCCACGCCGGCCGCGCCCAGGGAGGAGCCGACGTACCTGGCGGTGTTGTTCGCGCCCGAGCCCATGCTGACCCGGTGCGCCGGCACGCTCTCGATCGCCAGGTGGGTGATCGAGGAGTTGATCAGTCCGGAACCGATGCCGCTCACCACCAGCCCGGCCAGGATCAGCGGGAGCGTCAGCGAGTCGCCCATGCCCAGCAGGCCGGCGAACCCGGCCGCGCTCAGGCCCAGTCCGAGCGCGAACCGCGCGGCCGTGCGCAGCCGTACGTGCCTGGCCAGCAGCGACGAGGCGAACGACAGGCCGGACCAGACGCAGAACAGCAGCCCCGTCTCCAGCGGCGTCAGCCCGTGCGCGGCCTGCAGCACGCTCGGCAGATAGCTGAGCAACCCCACCACCGCCGCCCCCACGACCAGCGCCCCGCCCGTCGCCACGAGGAACGCCGGCCGCCCGAACAGCTCAGGATCGAGCAACGGCTCGGAGCGCCGCCGCTCCACCGTCACGAACGCCGCCAGCAGCACCACCGCCACGGCGAACGCCCCCAGCACGACCGGCCGGCCCCACCCGGCCCGGCCCTCCGTCACCCCCGCGACCAGCGCGGCCACGCCCAAGCTGAGCAGCACCACGCCGGCCACGTCGAACCTGCGCGGCGCCGCCGAGCGCGACTCCGCCAGCACCCTGGCCGACACCACGGCCAGCGCCAGCGCGCACGCCGCCATCAGCCAGTACACCGTCCGCCAGCTCGACACGGTGGCCAGCAGCCCGGACACCAGCGGCCCGAGCGCCGTGCCCAGCCCGATCATCGCGCCGTACCGCCCGGTCGCGCGGACCCGCTCCGCCCCGGCCGGGTAGGCGTGCCCGACGATGCCCAGGCTCGCCGCCAGCATCGCCGCGCTCGCGCCGCCCTGCACCAGCCTGGCCAGCACGAACATCGGCACCGTGGTGCTCACCGCGGCCACCACGCTGGCGGCGGCGAGCACGACCGTGCCCGCGACCAGCACCCGCTTGCGCCCGTAGTCGTCGGCGAGCCCGCCCGAGACGAGCAGCAGCGCGGACAGTCCGAGCGAGATCGCCCCCAGGATCCACACCGGTCCCGTCGGCCCGGCGCCCAGCGACTGCGCGGTCTGCGGCAGCGTCACCATCGGCACGGTGTAGTTCGTCAGCACGAGCAACGGCGCCGTGGACGCCACGGTGAGTGTCTCCCGCCGCCCCGTAGTCAGTTCGGTCATTGAACTCATGTCGCGAAACGCTAGCACGGTTCAATGAATGAACTAATGTGGGTCCCATGGCGCTCGGCAAGAACTACGACGGCCAGGACTGCTCGCTGGCCAAGGTCCTGGAAGTGATCGGCGAGCGATGGACGCTGCTCGTGGTCCGCGACGCGATGTACGGCGTGCGCCGCTTCGGCGACTTCCAGGCCCACCTGGACATCCCGAGGGCGGTCCTGTCGCAGCGGCTCGGCGCCCTCGTCGAGGCGGGCGTCCTCGACCGGCGCCGCTACCAGGACGCGCCGCCGCGCGACGAGTACGTTCTGACCCCCATGGGCCGCGAGCTCTGGCTGCCGGTGGTGACGCTGGCGCAGTGGGGCGATCGTCACCTCGCCACGCACGGCCCCCGCCGCCTGTACCACCACGTGGCGTGCGGCACCCGGCTGGACCCGTTGTCACACTGCGGCGCCTGCGGCAGAGCCGTCCCGCTCGACGAGATCGAGGTACGCCCCGGGCCCGGCCTGATCAAGGACACGCGACAGGACCAGGTGAGTCTCGCTCTGCGGACGCCACATCGGATGCTGGACCCGATTCCCTGACAAAATAGAGGAAACCCTCGAATGGAGATCACATGGACTGGGCGGAGATCGGGTCAGAGGACGAATTGCGCGAACTGCTCGGTGAGGTCATGCCGAGGGCGGCGACCAAGGAGCGGCAGCGGCTGCACGAGCGGGATCGGGAGTGGCTGGCGGCCTCGCCGTTCTGTCTGATCGCCACCTCGAACGATCAGGGCGACTGCGACGTCTCGCCCAAGGGGGACCCGGCAGGATTCGTCCATGTCATCGACGACACCACGATCGCCGTCCCGGACCGCCCGGGAAACCGCCGGGCCGATGGATTCCTCAATATCCTGAAAAATCCGCATGTGGGGTTGATCTTCCTCATCCCCGGCCGCAACGAGACCCTGCGCATCAACGGCCGGGCCCGGCTCGTGCGCGAAGCCCCGTTCTTCGACGACCTGATCGTCAAGGGCCACCGGCCGCACCTCGCGCTCGTCGTGGAGATCGAGACGATCTTCTTCCACTGCGCCAAGGCGTTCATGCGCTCGTCCCTGTGGAAGCCCGAGAGCTGGGACTCCGACGGTCTGCCCTCGCATGCCAGGCTGGTCAAGGACGTGCAGAAGGTCGAGGAGAGCGTGGAACAGTTGGAGAGCTACTACGGCGACGCCTACGCCAAGCGCCTCTACGGCTGACCCGGCCGCGCGATCAGGCGGCGGGAGCAGGCCCGCCGGGAAAGCGGAGCACGTTTCCGCCGGTGTAGGCCCGCAGGTCGACGACCTTGGGATCGGCGGCTGGCTTGCGGCGGTCTGCCGAGCGAATGTCGCGGACCTTGTGCCTGGCAATGTGTGGCGGCACCACCACAAGCCTCTTCATCGTAAGCCCCCCGTGATGTTCTTGTTATCTATGTTATCTACAGATACCCCCGTAAGTTCGGTGTAAGGAGTAAGTCAATAGGGGAGCGTGCGACCTGATGGTGATCGCAGGTCCAGCTCCACGACCGGCCGCGTGATGCGTTTGGTGGCCGACTTCCTGACTCTGACGCGTTTCATGGTGTCCCCCTTCCGAAGCGCGTCCTTCTCCTACGACTCTGCCTCGCTTGACTTGCCGGCGGCATGACGGGCGCTTGTCATGCCGTCTTGCGCGCCAACCTAATCGCGGGACACCGGCTCTCTCAATGCATTTGTAAGGAGTGAGCCGGTGTCCCCGGTTACAGCGCGCCCTGTGGACGGCCCGCTTCAGGTGCCCGGGGTCAGCCGCGCGGTGACGCCGATCCTGTTCCAGGCGTTGATCATCGCGATCGCCACGACGAGCAGCGAGAGCTGCTTCTCGCTGTAGTGCTCGGCCGCCTGCTGCCACACCGCGTCCGGTACGGCCTCGCGGTCGGCCAGCCTGGTCGCCTCCTCCGTCAACGCCAGCGCGGCCCGCTCGGCCGGGCTGTAGACCGTCGCCTCGCGCCAGGTCACCACCGACCACAGGCGCTCGTCGCTCTCCCCGGCCTTCTTCATGTCCCTGCTGTGCATGTCGACGCAGTAGCCGCAGCCGTTGATCTGGCTCGCACGCAGCTTGACCAGCTCGATGGTGGCGGCCGGCAGCTCGCTCTCGTGCAGCAGCTTCTCCACCGACAGGAACAAGTGGTACGCCTCAGGAACGTGCTTGGCGACGTTGATCCGCTGGGTCATGTCGTCCTCCATGTGTTTCGCAGCCGACGTGTGCCGACGTGTTCTTACTCGACGCATGGAGGACGGGGGAGGCGGCCCGGGTGTGACACCTGGCGGCGAAAAGCTTGTCAGCCGTCGCAGTTCCCCCAGGTCTTCCGGCCGCCCCAGGCTTCGACGCGGTTGCCGGGGTCGCGGGTCCAGCCGGCGTAGCGCACGCACTTCCAGCTTCCGTCGACATGGCCGGTCTCGGCGTAGTAGCGGTACTTCTGCACGTCTTCCGTGCGGCCGCCGCCGCGTACCTCGAGATAGGCGCCGGTCACCGTACGGGTGCCCGTGTACGCGGTCTTGATCGCGGCGACGCAGTTCTTGCCGCTCCGCTTGCTATACATCAGGTACACGTGCCCGAACACGGCGCCGTCGCGGGTCTTCATGGCGCGGTGGCCGTCACTGACCCGCTTGAAGCCGTGGCCGCAGATGCGTTCGGGGGTGTAGGCAGCCGAGGCGGCGTACGCGGAGGAGGGTGTGGCGGCGATCCCGGCGGCTACCAGGGCGGCCGCGATGACCGTTCGCGTGAGCACGAGATTCCTTTCGGTAGAGGGTAATAAGGACATCGTCGATCTTTACTGTGACTTGACCGAATTCGCAAGGGGTGCCGGTATATGCCGCTGATCGCGGTCTGCGCGGCCTGGGCCGTGTTCTGGGGCTCGTGGTCGGCTCTGCTGCCCGCCGTCAAGCTCGAACTGGGCATCTCGGCGGCCGGCCTGGGGCTGGCGCTGAGCGCCGTACCGGTGGGGGCGTTGCCCGCGATGGCGCTGATGGGACGGCTGGCGCGGGGGCGCGAACGAGCCGCCCTGATGGCGAGCACGGTCGTGTTCGCGCTCAGCGTCGCCTGCGTCGGGCTGGTCGCCACGCCCTGGCAGCTCGCGCTGGCCATGCTGATCGTGGGCGCGGCCAGCGGTGCGCTGGACATCGCCCTGAACCTGGCCACGGGACGGGCCGAGCGCGAGACGGGACGCAGGCTGTTCCAGCCGGTGCACGCCGCCTTCCCCGTCGCGGTCATCGTGGCGGCCCCGGTGACCGGGCTGGCGCGGTCGCTCGGCGTGGGGACCGGCACGGTGCTCGCCGGGGTCGCGCTGATCGTGCTGGCCGCGTCCCTGACGGTGCCGGCGCTGCGCCTGGGACGCGGCCTGCCTGAGCCCTCCGCCCGCACCGACCGGCGCGGGCTGCTGGGGGCCGCGGTCGTGCTGGGGACGCTGGCCGCGTGCGTGCTCGTGATCGAGAACTCGGTCGAGCAGTGGTCGGTGCTGTTGCTGGAGGAACACCGGGGAGCCACGCCGCTGGTGTCGAGTGCCGCGCCTTCGGTGTACATGGCGGCGCTCACGGTCGGGCGGCTCGTCGTCCAGGTGCTGCCCAGGGTGCCGCTCAGGGCGCTTTACCTGGTGGCAGGGGCCGGCGGCGGGGCGGGCATCGCGCTGGCGGGGCTGGGCGGGTCGGTGCCGATCTCCATGGCCGGGTTCGCGGTGACCGGGCTGGCGCTCGGGCCGCTGGTGCCCGCCCTGCTCAGCCGGGCCGCCGCCGACGACGCGAGCGGGACGCTGGTGTGGGGGGTGTCCACGATCTCCTACACCGGGTTCGTCGTCAGCCCGCTGCTGGTGGCGGGGCTGAGCCGCTGGCTCGGCCTGCCCGCAGCCCTGGCCGCGCTCGGGCTCCTGGGCCTGCCGCTGCTGGCCGCCTTCGTCCTGCGCCGGCGGTGACGCGGCCTGAATATGGTGGTTACGTGGGGAAGAGAGCACCGGGAACCGGGTATCCCCCCGGCGGATCGACTGCAAAAGGGGATCACCATGGCTGTCTGCGAGACCTGCGGCAACGACTACGACATGGCGTTCGAGGTGCACGCGCAGGGGGCGGTGCACACGTTCGACTGCTTCCAGTGCGCGATCGAGGCGATGGCGCCCATCTGCGAGCACTGCGGCACCAAGGTCATCGGGCACGGCGTGCAGTCGGGCGAGCACTGGTACTGCTGCGCCCACTGCGCGCGTGAGGAGGGCGACAAGGGCATCGTCGACCGCACCATGGCCGGCACCGCCTCCTGACCCGCCGCCCATCCCAGGCCCACGGACCCGGTCCGTGCGCCCTCTTCAGGCATGCCCGGAGCCGGGTCTTAGCAGGGCGCTCATCCGGGTGACGGCGGCGTCGAGCGGCGCCTGGGGCACCGGGGCGGCGAGATCGAGGGTGATCTCGCCGCTCTTGGTCTCCCAGACGCCCGCCACCCGGCCCTCGTGGACGACCACGGGGGAGATCCACCCCGCCTGGCGGCTGACCTTGGGTTTGAGCGGCGGCGGAATGAGCGCGGCGAGGGTGCGCGGGGCGGCCAGGATGTACTGGTCGAAGCCCGGCAGCAGGTGCACCTCATCGGACGGCCGGGTCGCCGCGAGGTCGTTGAGGTGCTCGGTCGGGGCCAGCAACGTGCGACCGTCGTCGGTCTCGACCTCCGTCAGCTCGGGCGCCAGGTCACGGAACCAGCCCTTCAGCACGGCCTTCCTGGCCCGGCCGCCGAACAGCCACGTGTCGAACATCTCCGGCGTCGCCGGCCCGTGTGCGCCCAGGAAGGCGCGGGCGATCCGGACACCGGCCTCCTCGTGCGGTGGGAGCGCGGCGGGCCAGCCGGGGATCCAGGCGCGGGGTGAGGTGAAGGTCACCCTGCCCTCGCGGGGCGGCCCGTAGCACAGCTCGCCGAGCCGGCTCAGCGGCTTGAGCAGGGCGCCCCAGCCGGACGTGAGCGCCTCCCGCAGGTGAGCGTCACCCGTCACGTCCACCACCGCGTCGACCAGCTCCTCACGGGTAAGCGCGCCGTCGCCCCCGAGCGCCCCCGGCGAACCCTCGCCCCCGAGCGCCCCCGGCGCGGCCTTCGCCAGCGCTGCCGGGACGGCCTCGACGATCGCCGCGATCTCGTCGGCGGTGACGCCGTGGCCGCGCTGCCACGAGCCCTTCTCCCAGAACCGCAGCGTGCTCATCGCGGCGCAGTAGGCGGCCAGCTCGTCGGCGGGCAGCAGATGCAGGGTGCCGCGCATGATCCAGGTCTTGACCAGCGTGCGGTCGGTCCACAGGGCCCGGTCGATCCCGCCGGGGTCGGGCTCGGCGCTCCTGAGCGCGACGGCGAGCCTGGCCGACGAGGCGACCTGAGCCTGCACGCCGCACAACCGCCGGGCGACCGCCACGGCATCGGCGCCGCCGGCCGCACTCACGAGCTGCCTGCGCAGCCGCCACGCGAGGATCTGGGACCAGGTCAGCGTCAACGTCACGCGTCTACAACTACACCCCGCCACCGACAGTCCGGCCGTCACCCGGCTCGCCGTCATGGGCATACCGGCGACATACCGCCTGTCCTTAGTGTGACTCCTCGTTCAGCCAGTAATTCCGACAGGGATAGTCGGCAACAAGAGGAGAAGCATGTTTCGAGCAGCGCTCAGCGCGTCAGCACTGGCGGCCACGGCGATGGTGCTGACCGCCACACCGGCGTCGGCGGATCTTCTGTCCAAGTGCAAGACGACAGCCGGCGCGACGGTGTGCGTCGGGCGGGACTGGACGAACAACACGGTCTGGGGCAGCGTCTACTACAAGGACAGCAAGGGCAAGTGCGTGTCCGGCGAGCTGGTGGTCTTCAGGCCGAAGAAGCCGACCATCGTCAGCAGTTCGTTCAGGCTCGGCAGCAACGCGTGCGGCAAGACGTACAAGCGCGTGTCGGGCGACGGGATCGGCAAGGGACAGTACATCGCCGCGTTCAGGATCGGCGGGGACATGTTCGCCGAGCTCGCCTCGGTCTCCTACACGTGGAGCAAGTGACGCACCGCCCCTGAGCAGGAAGGCCCGGGTGGGAGGCGAGAGGATCCGCCTGCCACCCGGGAAGGTCAGCCGGTGAAGCCGATGTCCTCGTACTGGAGGTCGTAGAAGCCGCGCGCCCCCACGTTGGCCAGCGTCTGCCGGGTCGCGACGTTCTGCGGCCGCTGGTAGAGCGGCAGCACGTTGACCTCCTGCCAGATCAGCTCGTCCGCCGCGTTCGTCTCCGTACGGGCCTCCGCGGGATCCAGGCTCTGCCCCGCCCGGCTCATGGCGTGGTCGATCGCCTCCGACCCCGTACGCCCGAAGTTCGCGTTCCACGTCTTCCCGTTGGCCGAGTTCGCGTAGATGCCGTAGCTGCTGGAAATCGGGAACGGCGTGCCGATGTAGGCGAACGGCGTGATGTCGAAGTTCCCGGGAATCACGTACTTGGTGAAGAAGTCGTCGCTCGGCACCGCCTTGATGGTGAGCTTCACCCCGATCTGAGCGAGCATGTTCTGGGCCAGCTCACCCTCCGACTTGCTGATCTGCACCCCCGACGGCACCACGAAACGCAGGTCGAGGGGCTTGCCGTTCTTCTCCCTGACCGCGCCGTTCAGCTTCCAGCCCGCCGCGTCCAGCAGCTGCCGCGCCCGCCCCGGGTTGTACACGCCCAGGCCCCCGGCGTTGTCCTGGTAGCCCTCCTGGGTGTTCATGAAGAAGTGGTTGTTCAGCAGCGCGATCGGCCAGTCGAGCCCCTGCAGGTCCGACTGCGCGATGGCCTGGCGGTTGATGCCGAGCTGGATCGCCTGCCGGACGTTCCGGTCCTTCAACAGCTCGCTGGAGCCATTAAATGTGAAATGTCGGAAATCGGGTCCGGCGGCCTGGCGGACCTGCGCCCCCGACGTGGCCTTCGCGCGCGAATAGTCCGGCGCCGACGGGCTGACGTCGATGACGTCCAGCTCGCCGTTGCTGAACGCGCCGATCAGCGAGTCCTGCTCGGACGCCCGATAAATGATCTTGTCCAGCTTGGCCCGGTCGCCCCACCACGCGTCGTCACGTACCAGCGTGATCGTCTTGGCCGTCTGGTCGAACCCCCCGAACTTGAACGGCCCGGCCGTCACCGGGATCTTGTTCAGCCAGGCGGTGTTGAAGGCCTCGGGCGTCCCGTTCGTGGAAGCGGGCAGCAGCGGCCCGAACAGCGACTGCCAGTCACCGAACGGCCGCGCGAACGTCACCACCACCTCGTAGTCGTCCTTGCCCCGCGCCACCTTGTCGATGTCCTGGTAGCCGGTGGAGGAGACGATGTGGAAGTTCGCGTTACGCCCGTTGAGCGCCTGCCACTGCGCCTGGTAGTCGGCCCACGTGATGGGCCGGCCGTCGGACCACTTGGCCTTGGGATTGAGCGTGTACGTGACGACCTGCCTGGGCTTGCGCTCGGTCACCTCGGCCCGGACCAGATAGTCGGGATCGGCCTTGATCTCCGCCTTCTCGTTGGAGACGAACGGGCTCGGCAGCAGCGCGTTGCTGACCACGGCGGCCATCGCCAGGTTGCCGTCCACGTGGCTCCTGTTCCACTGCGTGGGGAACTCGTTGATGCCCCACCGCAGCGTCCCGCCGTCCTTGACCTTCTCGCGCGGCTGCGCGTTGATGTCGAAGGCCTTGATCGTGCGTTCGTCCCCGGCGCTGATCGAGCCCCCAGAACCGCCTACCGTGCCGCCGTCACCGCAGCCCGCCAGGCACAGCGAGCCCGCCACGGTGGCGGCCATGGCAAGACGTGATGCTTTCATCGAGCGAATCCTCCTGGTCTATACGACTTCACGCCTAGCGGCGTAGTGGCAGGCCGCCCCCTGGTCGTCGCCCACCGGCCGCACTTCGGGCTCGACGTCCACGCAGAGCCTGCGCTCGGCGTCGGTCAGCTCGGCACGGAACTTGGGGCACCTGGTGCGGAATCGACAGCCCGTCGGAGGGTTGGCCGGGCTGGGCAGGTCGCCTTCGAGCAGGATCCGCGCACGCGAGCGCTCGCGTACCGGATCGGGCAGGGGGATCGCGGACAGCAGAGCCTGCGTGTACGGGTGCGCCGGAGCGTCGTAGAGGGCGTCCACCTGACCGATCTCGGCGATCCTGCCGAGATACATCACCGCGACCCGGTCGGCGATGTAGCGCACCACGGCCAGGTCGTGCGCCACGAACAGGTAGGACAGCCCGAGCCTGGCCTTCAGCGAGTCGAGGAGGTTGATCACGCCGGCCTGGATCGACACGTCCAGCGCGGAGACCGGCTCGTCCAGCACCAGCAGCCGGGGCTCCAGCGCGAGCGCCCTGGCGATGCAGACGCGCTGCCGCTGACCGCCGGAGAAGTCTTGCGGATAGCGGGCGGCGTGGGAGGCGTCGAGCCCCACCAGCGCGAGCAGCTCGCCGATCCGGCGCCCCGGCTTGACCCCGTGGGTGCGCAGCGGCTCGGCCAGGATGTCGTGCACCGTCATGCGCGGGTCGAGCGAGGCCAGCGGATCCTGGAAGACGACCTGCATGTCACGCCTGATCTCCGTGCGCTCGGCGCCGGTGAGCCGCGCGGTGTCGTGCCCCAGGACGACGATACGGCCCTCCTGCGGCGCGGCCAGCTCCAGGACCTGAGTCAGCGTGGTCGTCTTGCCGCTGCCGGACTCGCCGACCAGCCCGAGCGTCTCGCCCTGGCGGATGTCGAAGCCGACTCCCGCCACCGCGTGCACCGTGCCCACCCTGCGCTTGAACACCGCGCCCTTGAGCAGCGGAAAGTCCTTGACCAGCCCCCGGACCTCCAGCACCGTACGCTCGCCGCGGACCAGGAGCTCCCGGCTGGCGGCCGGGACCGCGTGCTTGCCCGGCTGGTACGGGCGTACGTCCTCCCAGCGGATGCACGCCGCGCGATGCCCGTCGCCCACCTCGAACAGCGGCGGCTCGGCCGTGTCGCACGCGGCCACCCGCAGGGGGCAGCGTGGCGCGAACGGGCAGCCGGGCGGCAGCGCCGCCGGCGACGGCGGATTGCCCTCGATCGGCGCCAGCGGCTGCCGCCCGCCCCGGTCGACGCGGGGGATCGAGCCGAGCAGACCCACGGTGTACGGCATCCGCATCCGGTAGTAGATGTCGTCCACGTCGCCCACCTCGACCGGACGCCCGGCGTACATGACCAGCACCCGGTCGGCGAACCCGGCCACCACCCCCAGGTCATGCGTGATCATGATGATCGCGGCGCCGGTCTTCTCCTGGGCCCGCTTCAGCACCTCCAGCACCTGCGCCTGGATGGTCACGTCGAGCGCGGTGGTGGGCTCGTCGCAGATGATCACGTCGGGGTCGTTGGCGATGGCCATCGCGATCACCACGCGCTGCCGCATCCCGCCGGAGAACTCGTGCGGAAAGGCCAGCGCCCGCTCAGCCGGACGTGGAATGCCGACGAGCTCCAGCAGCTCGACGGCCTTGACCATGGCGGTCTCCTTGCTGACCCGCTGGTGCACGCGCACGGCCTCGGCGATCTGGTCGCCCACCCGGTAGACCGGGGTGAGCGCCGACAGCGGGTCCTGGAACACCATCGACATGGCCTTGCCGCGCAAGGACGTCAGCTTCCGCTCGGAGGCCCCGATCAGCTCCTGGCCGTGCAGGCGTACGGACCCGGTGACCCGCGCCCCCGCCGGCAGCAGCCCCATGACGGCGGCCGAGGTGACCGACTTGCCCGACCCCGACTCGCCCACGATGCCGAGGACCTCGCCGGGGCGCACGGAGTAGCTCACCCCGCGCACGGCGTGCACGTCGCCGAACGACACGTTGAGGTCGCTGACCTCCAGAACCGGGCTCATCGCGACCTCTTGGACGAAGGATCGAACGCGTCACGCAGGGCGTCGCCCATGAGGTTGACCGCCAGCACCGTGATCACCAGCAGCCCCGCCACGAACCAGAACGTCCACGGCGCGTAGACCGCCGTCTTCGACCCGTCGGCGATGAGCGTGCCGAACGAGACGTCCGGCGGCTGGATGCCGAACCCGAAGTACGACAGCGAGGTCTCGGTGAGTATCGCGCTGCTGACGTTGAGCGTGGCGTCCACGATCAGCAGCGACGACAGGTTGGGGATCACGTGCCGGAAGATGATCCGCACCGGCGGCACCCCCATGTAGCGGGCGGCCTGTACGAACTCCCGCTCCTTCAGCGAGATCGACATCCCTCTGACGATCTTCGAGGTGACCATCCACAGGAACAGCGCCAGCATGATCACGAACAGCGGCCACTGCCCCGACCCGAACAGCGGCGACATGATCGCCAGGATCAGGAACGCGGGCAGCACGAGCAGCAGGTCGGTCACCCAGCTCAGCACCCGGTCCGTCCAGCCCAGGAAGTAGCCCGCGAACGCCCCCAGCACGGCCGCCAGCGCCGTGGACACCAGGGCCGCGAGCAGCCCCACCACCAGCGACTTCTGCATGCCGCGCAGCGTCACCGCGTAGACGTCGGCGCCCGTCTGGAGCGTTCCGAACCAGTGGGCGGGCGACGGCGGCTGCAGGAACGCGGTGAAGTCCTTGTCGGTGTAGGTCCACGGGCTGAACAGCGGACCCGCGAACGCCAGCAGGAACATCAGCGCGAGCACCGCGAACCCGATCCGCCCCTGCACGGACCCGAAGAACCGCCCGGCGACCACCCGCGCCCTGGACGGCGCCCGCGGGACGCCCTCCGTCAGCTCCTCGGCCAGCTCCTCCTCGGAAAGCGTCATCACGCCCGGACCCTCGGGTCGAGCCCGGCGTGCAGCAGGTCGGCGGCGAGCGAGGCGCACAGCACGGCGAGGGCCGCCAGCAGCGAGATGGCCGCGACGGTGTTGACGTCGTTGGTGAAGATGGAGTTGATCAGTTGCTCGCCCAGCCCGTGCCAGCCGAAGATCTTCTCCGTGAACGTGGCCCCCGTCAGCAGCGCCCCGAACGTGAACGCGAAATAGGTCGCCACCGGGATGAGCGCGGTGCGCAGCGCGTGCCGGGTGAGCGCCTGCCGCCGGCTCAGCCCCTTGGCCCTGGCGGTGCGTACGAAGTCCGCGCCGATCACGTCGAGCATCATGTTGCGCTGGTAGCGGCTGAAGACCGCGATGAGCCCCACCGACAGCGAGACCGTCGGCAGGACGAGGTGCTGCAGCCGGTCGACCACGTCGCCCCAGAACCCGGTGGCCAGCCCGTCGCTGTGCTCGCCGCTGACCAGGAACACCTGGCGGCCGAACACGTTCGCGTTGGCCCAGGTGGCGACCAGGATCAGCATGTTGGCCAGGACGACCACCGGCACGGCGAGCACCACGAACGACAGGCCGGTCGAGAGCCGGTCGAACCAGCCGTACTGCCGGACCGCCGCGAGGGCGCCGGCCAGGACGCCGAGCAGGCTTCCGAAGATCAGGCCCAGGATGACCAGGCGGAAGGTGACGCCCATGCGGCGCTTGAGATCGGCGTTGACCGGCGCGCCGGCGACCGACTTGCCGAAGTCGCCGTGCAGCACGCCGCCCGCCCAGGTGGCATACCGCTCCACCAGCGGGATCTTGTCGTTGAGGTTGAGCGCGGTGAGCTGGGCGTCGACGACGGCCGGCGGCGGCTTGGGGGTGCGGTCGGCGTAGTTGGAGCGGGGGTCGAGGGCCGTGGCGGCCAGCAGGTAGGCGAGGCTGGCGGCCACCACCACGAGCACCGCGTAGCTGAGCAGCCTGCGGGCCAGGAACCCCGCCATCGCTCCCCCTCCTACGCGCGCCCGCACGCTGCGTAGCCGTATTGCTACACCATTCGACCGACGCCGCTCACTCTACGACATCGCGCCGACACTGTGAGGCAACATGCCAGCGCCTGGAACTCCGCCTTCCGGACTTCAGGAGTGTCAGCGTCCGGAGAGTTCGTCCACCGCGGTGCGGACGTCCTCGCTGGTGATCGTCGTCAGGTCGGCCGAGCTGGCCGAGCCGCCGCGCGAGGCGTGGGCGGCCAGCCGCACGTCGCGGCGCATGGCGGCACGCTCGAACAGCGACCTGGCGAACCGGCCGTTGCCCAGGCCGTCGATCAGCCGCTCCTCGCAGACCCAGGCGAACACCTCGTCGAGGTTGCGCAGCGCCTCGTCGTCGAAGCTGTCGCCGGACTTCTCCGCCAGCAGCACCGCGATCTGGGACAGCTCGCCGGGGGAGTAGCTGGGGAAGGCCACCCGCTGGTTGAACCTGCTGGCCAGGCCGGGGTTGCTGGACAGGAAGGAGCTCATCTCGCGCTCGTAGCCCGCCAGCACGATGACGAGCCGGTCGCGGTCGTCCTCGGCCCGTTTGAGCAGGGTCTGCACGGCCTCGGAGCCGAACGCGTCGCCGCCCTGGTAGCCGGGGTTGACCAGGCTGTAGGCCTCGTCGATGAACAGCACGCCGCCGAGCGCCCTGTCGACCAGCTCGTTGGTCTTGATCGCGGTCGCGCCGAGATGCTGGCCGACCAGGTCGGCGCGGTGCGCCTCGACGACGTCGGGCCGGGCGAGCAGGCCGAGCGCGGCGAAGACGCGGCCCACGACCCTGGCGACGGTGGTCTTGCCGGTGCCGGGCGGGCCGGCGAAGACGAAGTGCCGCATCTGCGGCGGCGTGGGCAGCCCGCGCTCCTGCCGCATCCGCGCGACCTGGAGCTGGGCCGCGATCGCGTGTACCTGACGCTTGACCGGCGCCAGGCCCGCCATCTTGTCGAGGTCGGCCAGCGCCTCCTCCAGCGTGGGCGTGGCGACGTAGCCGCGGAAGCGCGCGGTCAGCTCGTCGAACGCCTTGGTCACGTCGGGCGTCGTCGTGGTCACCAGGTCCTGGGTGGTCGGCGTGCCGCCCGCGCCCACCACGCGTACGTCGCGGGCCTGCGCGGCGGCCTCGACCAGGCTGCGCGCGAACCTGGCGTTGCCCAGCTCGTCGATCAGGCCGCGCCGGTGGACGTCCTCGAACAGGCCGAGCAGGGCGCGCTTGGCCTCCTGGCCCATCGTGTCGCCCCTGCGCCGCTGGAGCAGCTCGGTGACCTCGACCAGCTCGGTGGGGGAGTAGCCGGGGAAGCGCACCCGGGTGGCGAACCTGCTGGCCAGGCCCGGGTTGCTGGACAGGAACGAGCCCATCTCCTGCTCGTAGCCGGCCAGGATGATGATGAGCCGCTCGCGGTCGTCCTCGGCCCGTTTGAGCAGGGTCTGCACGGCCTCGGAGCCGAACCTGTCGGGCTGGCCGTCGGAGGAGTTGATCAGCCCGTACGCCTCGTCGATGAACAGCACCCCGCCGAGCGCCCTGTCGACCAGCTCGTTGGTCTTGATCGCGGTCGCGCCCAGGAACTCGCCCACCAGGTCGGCCCGCTGCGCCTCGACGACGTAGGGGGTCTCCAGCAGGCCGAACGCGTAGAAGATCTTGGCGAGCGCGCGGGCCACGGTGGTCTTGCCGGTGCCGGGCGGGCCGACGAAGACGAAGTGCCTGGTGGGCCGCCCGGCGGTGTAGCCGGCCTCGGCCCGCAGCCTGGAGGCCTCGATGGAGGCGGCGATCGAGCGCACCTGCTCCTTGACCGGCGCCAGGCCGATCATGCTCTCCAGCTCGCTGAGCGCGTCCTCGACGGAGATCTGCGGCGGCGCGGAGTGCTTGTCGTGCGGCGACTCCGGCCTGCCCTCGCGCACGCGTACCTTGACCTGCTCCTCGACCGCGACGCTCGCGGCCTTGACCTTGCGGGCGAGCAGGAAGCGGTAGACGAGGACGACGGCGGCGACGGCGCAGGCGGCCCAGAGGGCCGCGCCCGCGGAGGCGTAGGCGACCGCGGCGCCCACGAGCCCGGCGGGGGCCAGCGCCATCAGCGTCGTCGCCCACGGCGCGACCCAGCGGATGAGGTGCGCGGCGGCGGCGACGGGCAGGGCGAGCGCGACCATCAGGTGCACCGCGCTGGAGCCCGGCGTGAACAGCCCGGAGAACACCGGCAGCACCAGCACGACCCAGCCGGCGACCACCAGCACGGTGGCGGCGGCGCGGGGGAAGCGCATGGTCAGCGCGATGAAGGCGAGCAGGAGGAGCATGCCGAGGAAGGTCGTCAGCAGGTTCCAGCCGAGTGCGGCGCCCACGCCCATGGTGGCGACCAGCACGACCACGTAGAGCACCCGGCGCACGGCCGGGGGAAGCTGGTAGTAACGCAGCCGAACCTTCTCGAACAGATCCCGCGCCGCGGCCCGCCCCGCGGCCTGGGCCCTGTCGGACTCACGCATCACGCCTCCCCGGTCCGCCCCCGGTTATACCGCACCAGACCGACTGTTGGGCGGTCCTGACACGCTAGGTGGAGGTCACGAAAGCGGCTATCTCCCGCCCGAGTTCGGCGCCCGCGTCCTCCTGGAGGAAGTGCCCGGCGCCCGTGATCACGGGATGGCGCAGGCCGGAGGCACCCGCCAGCGATTTGCGAAGAATGGGCGCCATGCCCCCGGTTATGGGATCGCTGTCGGAGAACGCCACCAGGAACGGCCGATCAAGAGTGGTGAGAATCTGCCAGGCAGCGCGATTGGCGGGCGCGGCGGGATCGCCGGGCGTGATCGGCACGAGCCCCGGCATGGCCCGCGGTCCCGCCTTGTACGACTCGTCGGGGAACGGCGCGTCGTAGGCCGCGAGGACCTCCTTCGGCAGCTCGGTCCTGCACCCCGCCTGGACCAGCCGGGCGATGTCCAGCATCGGCGCTTTCAGCACCGCGTCCTTGAACCGGTGCCACACCTCGGGCATGGGAATGTCACCCGAGGGCAAGCCCGTGTTGGCGGCCACGATCCTGGCCACGCCGTCCGGATGCTCGGCGGCGATCCGCAGCCCGATCAGCCCGCCCCAGTCCTGGCCGACCACGGTCATCCGGCTCAGGCCGAGCGCGTCGAGCAGCAGGGCGCGGGTCCACTCGACGTGCCTGGCGTAGGTGTGCTCGTCGAGGTCGGCGGGCTTGTCCGAGCGGCCGAACCCGATGAGATCGACCGCGATCGCGCGCAGCCCGGCCGCGGCCAGCTCACGCATCACGTGCCGGTAGAGGAACGACCAGCTCGGCTCGCCGTGCAGCAGCACGACGGGCTCGCCGTCGGATGGGCCCGCCTCGACGTAGGCCATGCGCAGGCCGCCGGGCACCTCGGCGTAACGGGGCGCGTAGGGGAAGTCGGGCAGGTTCGCGAAGCGCTCGTCCGGTGTGCGCAGGATTCGCATAGAACAAGATTCTAGCTAGCGGCGCTGGTGCCGCCCAGGGAATTCGCCGACGAGCACGTGCTTGGGCGTCACCCGCAGGACGTCCGAGTCGGCCAGGGCGATCCCGCGTACCTCCACCCAGAACCGGCGCTGCAGCGGGTCCGCCGCGAACACCGCGACCCGGGGATCGGCCTCGATGGCCTCCCACGCCTCCGTCTCCGCGATCACCCGCAGCTCGCCGGAGGAGGTCACGGACGCCACCGCTCCCGCGACCCGGGGGCCGAAGGAGTCGCCGTAGGCCAGGACGATGCTGCGGGCGTACGAGAAGGTCTGGCGTACCTCCGTGTCGAGCGCCACGGACGGCGCGGACCCCATGGGGAGGTCGCACATCAGCAGGGAGGACCGCCACGGGCCCGGCCCGCCCCGCCACCACGCCAGCGCCGACCGCGCCACGAACAGCAGGACCGCCGCGCCGAGCGCGCCCAGGCCGATCCGCCACGCCCACGCGGAGCCGAGCGCCCCGCCCGCTGCGGAGGCCACGGCGCACAGCACGACGAGCCCCGTCGCGGCGTGCAGCCACCGGTCACTCCGCTGATCACCCTGCTGGACGCCCTCGGGGGAGACGGCCGCGCGGGCGCGCAGGTAGCCGCGCACCATCGGGTACGGCACCGCCACCGCCGCCACGGCGGCCCTCGGCTCCACCGCGAGCGCCCCGCCCACCAGCGGCACCAGGACCGACCAGGTCCTGGCGAGCAGGATCCAGAGCGTCACGCGCAGGTTCCTGCGGGCGGCACGCTCGCCGGGCCCGGCCCGCGCGAACTCCTTGAGGGCCCGCAGCGGACGCCCGCGCCACGCCTCCGCCAGCGCCCGCACCGCGGCCAGCGCGGGCCAGCCGAGCACGACGATCCCCGCCAGCCCCGCCCACACCGGGTCGAACGCGGACGGCCGCGCCGGCATCGCGCCCAGCAGCAGCCACGCGGCGAACGCGAGCGCCGACAGCACCGCGGACACCACGGCCGCGCCGAGCCAGGGATCCCGGCCGAACATCCCCGGCACGTACGACCAGACGCCCACCCGCCGCGCCTGCCGGACCGTGAGCGGGACCAGCAGCGCGAGCACGGCGAAGCCGCCGAGCTGGGCCTGCGCGCCCCAGTCGAGCAGGAGCGCGCAGAGACCGATCGCGACCGTGGCGAGGGCGACCACGAGACGGATCTGGCGCGCCCAGACCTCCAGCGCCCGCCTGGCCCGGCCCGTCTCGCGCGGATCCACCGGCCAGGCCGGGTCGTGGTGCGGCCGGGGCCGGTCCCAGCGCAGCAGGGCCAGCCCCAGGTTCACGCGGGCCTGCGGGTGCTCGGGGCCGACCGCCAGCGCGGCCTCGTAGGCGCGCCCGGCGTGGGCGTGGTCGCCGCGCAGCAGGTCCAGGTCGCCGAGCAGGACGTCCGGGTCGGGCTCCTCGGGCGCGAACCGGCCGGCCATGGTCGCGTGCTCGACCGCCTCCTGCCAGCGCCCCGGCACGCGGCGCAGGATGGCGGCCAGGCGCAGGCGGGCCGGCCAGGAGCCGCGGGCCAGCTCGACGGCCAGCTCGGCGGCGGGGACGGCGTCGGCGTCGCGGCCCAGGCGCTCGTGGGCGAGGCTGATCAGCCGGTGGGCCCATTCGGCCGACGGATCCAGCTCGGCCGCGCGGCGGGCCGCGTCGAGGGCGGATTCGGGGCGGCCGGCGTTCAGCCTGGTCAGGGCCTCGGCGCACCACTCACGTGAGGACCTGTCGGAAATATTGCCTTTTGTGCCACTTGCATCGGTCCCCACGAACCCCATGATCGGCGGCGGCGCGAAAAATGGATAGATCACGACATATGGCTGTATCTCTCTAGAGAGGTTCGGGCCGTCGTGGATCAGTCGATACCGCTATGACAAGTCCGTGGCATGGCCTAAGCTGCCACGCAAGCCGGGAGCGGCTGGAGCCAGGCTGACGAGCTCGGAAGGAGCCCGCGGTTCCAATGCCGACCGACCACCAGCACGTGCGGGCCCTGTGAACGGAATCGGCCTGCAAGGAGGCCCATGACCGTCACACAGGCCGCACCCCTCGTACGGACTGCCGACCGGGAGCACACGGACCGCCGCTGGGCCATCCTCGCCCTGCTTTGCCTGAGCCTGCTGCTGATCACGGTCGACGCCACGGTCCTGCACATCGCGGTGCCCGCCCTCACGGCCGCGCTCGAACCGTCCGCGGTGCAGCTGCTGTGGATCATCGACATCTACTCGCTGGTGGTCGCGCCGCTGCTGATCATGTTCGGCACGCTCGGCGACAGATACGGGCGCAAACGGCTGGTGCTGCTGGGCATGGTGCTGTTCGGCGCGGCCTCGGCGGCCGCCGCCTTCGCCTCCAGCCCGCTGGCCCTGATCCTGGCCAGGGCGCTGCTCGGCGTGGGCGGCGCGATGATCATGCCGGCCACGCTCTCCCTGATCCGGCAGGTGTTCACCGACCGGCGTGAGCGGGCCGTGGCGCTGGGCGTCTGGAGCGCGGTCGCGGCGGCAGGCGCGGCCGTCGGCCCGCTCGTCGGAGGCGTCCTCGTCGGCGTCTGGTGGGGCGCGGTCTTCCTGATCAACGTGCCGATCCTGCTCGTGCTGCTGCCCGCCGCCGTCCGGCTGCTGCCCGAGTCGCGCGAGCGCAAGGGACAGCCGTGGGACGCCCTGAGCGCCGTGCTCTCCGTGTTCGGCATCCTGGCGCTGGCGTTCGGGCTGAAGGAGGCGGGCTCGGGCAGCCTCATGCCGCTGTGGGCCGCGCTGCTGGTCTTCCTGAGCGGCCTCGGCCTGCTCGTCGCCTTCGTACGACGCCAGCTGCGGCTGCGCACCCCGCTGCTGGAGGTCGGGCTGTTCAGGCGGCGCGAGTTCGCCACCGGCGTCATCGGCGTGCTGCTCGGCGTGTTCGCGCTGGTGGGCCTGCAGCTCATGCTCGCCCAATACCTGCAGCTCGTCCTCGGCGACAGCCCGCTGCGTGCGGCCGTCAGGATGCTGCCCCTGGTGCTCTCGGCCGTCACCGGCGGGCTCGCGGCGGCCCACATCCTGCCCAGGGCCGGCATGCGGGCCACGATGAGCGGCGGGCTCGGGCTCGTCGCGCTGGCCTTGACCCCGACGCTGACCTGGGGCGTCGAGGGCCATCCCGTGATGCTGGCGATCTGCTTCGTCGGGATCGGGTTCGGGGTCCAGGTGGCGCTGCTCGCCGCCTCCGACACGATCATGTCCTCGGCCTCCGCGTCCGAGGCGGGCGGGGCCGCGGCCATCGAGGAGACCGCGTACGAGCTGGGGGCCGGCCTGGGTGTGGCCGTCCTCGGCACGATCACCGCCATCGTGTACGCGCCCGGCCTGCCCGCCGTGCCCGGAGTGTCCGCGGGCGGCATGGACCAGGCCAGGCAGTCGCTCGCCGCGGCCGCCCACGTGGCGGACCAGGTCGGCGGCAGCACGGGCGGCGCGCTGCTGGACGCCGCCCGCTGGGCCTTCGTCAATGCCCTGCACACGACCGTCGTCGTCAGCGTCGTTCTGCTCAGCCTGACCGCCGTCGCGGTGGCCGTGCTGCTGAACCGTGATTGAGGTGTGCCATGTCCCGATTAGGGCAGACAATTACCGTGAAACAGGTCCTTCGTGATCTTGCTGCATTAGTCGCTCGCGTAGGCGTGGGCGGTATTTTCTTCGCCAATGGCTGGACCAAGCTGGAAGACGGGCTGAAGGCCACCGGAGCGAAGTTTCTCGAGCAGGGCGCACCCGCGCCCGGCGCCTGGGCCACGGTCACCATGCTCACCGAGCTCATCGGCGGCGCGCTGCTGATCGCCGGGCTCGCGGTCTCCGTGACCGGGCTGATCCTCTTCGCCGAGGCGCTGGCGGTCTTCATGGTGGCCCCGCCGCTCAATCCGATCAGCATGAACGAGCTGATCCTGCTCGGCGCGGCCTCGCTCCTGCTCGCCGTGGTCGGCGCCGGACGTGTGTCGGTGGACCACATGGTCGTGATCCGGCGGAGGGAATCGGAGGCGGCCAGCGAGTTCGCCGCCGACTCCGAGGCCGACCGGGTCATCGCCTCGCTCCGCGAACCCGACAAACCGGAGCCGGAATCGGACGAGGCGGACTCGGAGCCGGACGCCGAATCCGGCTCGGCCCCGGCCTCCGGGCGCAAGGTGTCGGCGACGGAGGATACGGCGCCGCACCCCAGACCGCGCCAGAAGAGCGGGGAGGCGGGCCGCTCCGACGACCCGGGACCGGCGCCGACCCCGGGTGACACGCTGGTGGCCGGCCGCAAGAAGCCGCCCGCCCGAGGCCGCCGCCCCACGACGGACTGAGGCCGAGGGCGCGCCCGGCGCAGGCCGCCCCGGCCGCGCCCGGCGTCATGCCGGACGGGCCCGATGTCATGCAGGACGGGCCAGGCGTCACGCCTGACGCGCCCGGCGATCCCAGGGGCCGTGCGGAGAAAGCGCAGGGTGGAGATCGGCGGCACCCGGTGAATATCCTGGCGGCACAGTGGAGCAGGGGGTGCCGATGGCGACCGGGGCCGGCAGGGCGCGCGCGACCGTGCGTGACGTCGCGGCCGAGACCGGCCTGTCCATCGCGACCGTCTCCCGCGTACTGAACGGCCAGGCCAACGTCGCCCCGCACACCCGTGAGCTGGTCCTGCGCGCCGTCGGCCGGCTCGGCGACCAGGCGCCAAGGCCGCGCACCGCACCGGACGTCACCGGCGGCGGAGCGGTCTACGTGCGCTGCCCGTACCTGCTGACGGACTATTTCGGGCTGATCGTCTCCTCGGTCGGGGAGACGATCGAGCTGCACGGCAGGCAGATGATCCTCGGCGCGGGCGAGGCGGCCCAGGACACCGCGGTCCTGCCCGGGCTCCCCGACCGTCCCGGCGTCGCGGGCGCGATCCTGATCCTGCCCCCCGAGCCGGGCGACGAGCTCGTACGCCTGCGCGACCGCGGCTTCCCCTTCGTGGTGATCGACCCGCGAACCCCGCCGCCGAAGGACATCGCGGCGGTGTCGGCCGCTCACTTCGCGGGCGGGCGCAAGCTGATGGCCCACGTGACCGAGCTGGGCCACCGGCGGGTCGGGATCATCGGCGGCCCGGTGAAGTGGCTGCCGAGCGAGGCCAGGCTGGCCGGCTACACGGCCTCGCTGGCGGACGCCGGGGTGCTGCCCGCCCCCGAGCTGCTGCGCAACGTGCCGGAGCCGAGCACGGAGCACGGTTACCTGGCGGCCTGCGAGCTGCTCGACCTGCCGGAGCGGCCGACGGCGCTGGTGGCGTTCAACGACAAGATGGCCGTCGGCGCGCTGTGGGCGGCGGCCGAGCGCGGGCTGAGCGTGCCCGGTGACCTGTCGGTGGCCGGTTTCGACGACATCGACGTCAGCAGGGCGACCTCGCCGGCCCTCACGACCGTGCGCCAGCCCCTGCAGGAGATGGGCCGGATGGCGGTGTCGCTGCTGATGCGCCTGCTGAGCCGGCACACGCTGGAGGCGCTGCACGTCTCGCTCGGCACCGAGCTGATCGTCCGCGGCTCCACGGGGCCGGCCGCGCGCTGACTGTTTCATTTGTTTCAGCGATTGACGCATGCCCTGACTCGTGTTGTCCTGCTGAGTGCAAGCAGCGTTTCAGATTTGTTTCATTTGTTTCAAGGGCATCACCCCCCGCCCTGAGAGGAATTCCGCCGTGTCCAGAATTCTGCTCGCACTCACCTGCGCCGCCGCGTTACTCCTGGCCGCGCCGCTCCCGGCCGCCGCGGCCGGCGAACCCGTGAACATCTGGCTCACCACCACCTCGGACTCCGGAGGCCGGGCCGTCAGCCGCGGTCTCGCGCAGCAGGCGCCGATCGCCTTCGGCCCCGCGGGCGGCAGCGCGAACCAGACGATCACCGTCAACGAGGGAACCACGTACCAGCAGTTCGAGGGCGCCGGCGCGTCGATCACCGACACGACCGCGTACCTGCTGCGCGGCGGCCCCGTCAGCGCGGCCACGCGGGACGCGGCGATGCGCAAGCTGTTCTCGCCGACGGACGGGATCGGGCTGTCGTTCGTCCGCAACCCGATCGGCGCCTCAGACCTGTCGCGTCCCGGCATGGTCTCGCTCGACGACACCTGCTGCAACCTGAACGACTTCGGCGCCAACGGCTACGACACCAACGTCCGGCTCCTGACCGCCCAGGCCAGGTCGCTCAACCCGGCGCTGCGGGTCAAGGGCGTGCCGTGGAGCGCGCCCGGCTGGATGAAGGACAACGGCCGGATGGACCAGATGGGCTGGCTGAAGTTCGAGTATTACGCCACCTACGCCCAGTACCTGGTCAAGTACGTCCAGAGCTACCAGGCCGCCGGCGTCCCGGTGAACTACGTGTCGGTCCAGAACGAGCCCAACTGCTGCCAGGCCGGCAACCCGACCGCCATGAACTATCCCGGAATGTCCTGGAACGCCGCCGGCCTCATCGAGCTGACCAAGAACTTCGTCTTCCCGGCCTTCCGCGCCGCCGGGATCACCACGAAGGTGCTCGTGCACGACTGGAACTACGGTGACTACGGCCAGATCGGCGGCCCGATCCTGGCCGACGCGACGCTGCGCAACGACCCGTTGTTCGGCGGCATCGCCTGGCACGGCTACTTCGGCGACCCGGCGGTCGGCACGCAGGTGCACAACCAGTATCCGTCGGTGCCCCAGTTCAGCACCGAGCACTCGGGCGGCACCTGGATCGGCAACCAGCACAACGAGGACATGGCCGACATCGTGACCTACACCCGCAACTGGAGCCGCAGCGTGGTCAAGTGGAGCCTCGCGCTCAACCAGGCCATGGGCCCGCACAACGGCGGCTGCGGCACCTGCACCGGCCTGATCACCGTCCAGGAAGGCGGCTCGCGGGCCGGGCAGATCGACTACACGATCGAGTACTACACCACCGGCCACCTCACCAAGTTCGTCAAGCCGGGGGCGTACCGGATCGACTCGACCGCCAACGCCACCGTGCAGAACGTCGCCTGGCGCAACCCCGACGGCTCCAAGGCCCTGATCGCCCACAACGGCGGCACGTCGGCCCAGTCGGTCCGGGTCAACTGGGGCAACCAGTCCTTCGTGTACACGCTGCCCGCCCGCACCACCGCCACGTTCACCTGGTCCGGCACCCCCGGCTCGGGCGGCGGCACGCAGGGCGCCATCACGGGCCTGGCCGGCAAGTGCGCCGACGTGGCCGGCGGCAGCAGCGCCGACGGCGCCGCCGTGCAGCTCTACGCCTGCAACGGCACCGCCGCCCAGCAGTGGTCGCGCCCCGGCGACGGCACGCTGCGCGCGCTCGGCAAGTGCCTCGACGTGGTCGGCCAGGGCACGGCCGACGGCAGCCAGCTCCAGCTCTGGTCGTGTTCGGGCGGCGCCAACCAGCAGTGGACCTCCACCGCGGCCGGGGACCTGATGAACCCGGCCGCGAACAAGTGCGCCGACGTCACGGGCAACAGCAGCGCCGACGGCACCCGCCTGCAGATCTGGACCTGCACGGGCGCCGCCAACCAGAAGTGGACCCTGAACTAGACAGGCGGGCCGCCCGGCTCACATGCCCGCGGTGAGCCGGGCGACCACCCGCATCTTGTTCATCGCGTCCAGCGCCGCCACCTTGTACGACTCCGCCAGCGTCGGATAGTTGAACACCGTGTTGACCAGGTAGTCGATGGTCCCGCCCAACCCCATGACGGTCTGCCCGATGTGCACCAGCTCGGTGGCCCCCGTGCCGAACACGTGCACGCCCAGCAGCCGCCGGTCCTCGGAGGAGACGAGCAGCTTGAGCATGCCGTACGAGTCGCCGATGATCTGCCCCCGCGCCAGCTCCCGATACCGCGAGATGCCCACCTCGAACGGCACCTTCTCGCGGGTCAGGTCGTCCTCCGACTTCCCCACGAAGCTGATCTCCGGAATGGTGTAGATCCCGATCGGCGGCAGCTCGCGGGCGTCCTCGACCGGCTCGCCGCACGCGTGCTGCGCGGCCAGCCTGCCCTGCTCCATGGACGTGGCCGCCAGCGCGGGGAAGCCGATCACGTCGCCCACCGCGTAGATGTGCGGCACCTCCGTGGCGTAGTTCGAGTCCACCGTGATCCGGCCCCGGTCGTCGGCGGCCAGGCCGGCCGCCTCCAGGCAGAGCTCGGTCGTCTTGCCCTGACGGCCGGCCGAGTACATGACGCAGTCGGCGGGGATCTTCTTGCCGCTTTCGAGCAGGGTCAGCGCGCCGCCGGGGCGGCGTTCGACGGCGGCCACGTTCTCGCCGAACCTGAAGGTCACCGCCAGGTCGCGCAGGTGATATTTGAGCGCCTCGACGATCTCCAGGTCGCAGAACTCCAGCATCCGCTCGCGCCGCTCGACCACGGTGACCTTGGTGCCGAGCGCCGCGAACATGGAGGCGTACTCGATGCCGATGACGCCCGCGCCCACCACGACGAGGGTCTCGGGGACCCGGTCGAGGTGCAGGATCGCGTCGGAGTCGATGACCGTCCTGTCGTCGAACTCGACGCTGCCAGGACGGGCGGGCGACGTGCCGGTGGCGATCACGATCTTGTCGGCGGTGACCTTCGTCTCCTCCCGCTTGCCGTCGTCGTCGGTGATCCCGAGGGTGTGCGCGTCCAGGAACCGCCCGGTGCCCGTCAGCACCGTCACGTGGTTGCGGCCGAGCTGGCTGCGGATCACCTGGATCTCGCGGCCGATCACGTGCTGGGTGCGCATCCCGAGGTCGGCGACCGTGATCTCGTCCTTGACCCGGTAGCTGGCGCCGTACAGCTCGCGCTGGTTGAGCCCGGTGAGGTACAGGACGGCCTCACGCAGGGTCTTCGAGGGGATCGTGCCCGTGTTGATGCACACGCCGCCGATCATGTGCCGTTTCTCGACTATCGCGACGCGCTTGCCGAGTTTCGCCGCCGCGATCGCGGCCTTCTGCCCACCAGGTCCGGAACCCAGGACCACAACATCAAAGTCCGCCACGCCCCCAGTCTGCGGGCGGCGTGTCAACGGGAAAAGACCTGTCTGCAAGACTGCGGGATATGTTGCGCCCTTTCAGCCAGGTAGACGTCTTCACCGACCAGCCCTACCGCGGGAACGCGCTCGCGGTCGTCCTCGACGGCCAGGACCTGACCGCCGAGGAGATGCAGCGCTTCGCCGCCTGGACGAACCTCGCCGAGACCACCTTCGTGCTCCCGCCGCAGGACCCGGCCGCCGACTACCGGGTGCGGATCTTCACGCCCGACGTCGAGCTGCCCTTCGCCGGGCATCCGACCCTGGGCACCTGCCACGCCTGGCTGGAGGCCGGGGGAGTGCCGCGTGACAAGGGTGAGATCGTGCAGGAGTGCGCGGCCGGGCTCGTACGGGTGCGCAGGACCGGAGGCAGGCTGGCCTTCGAGGCGCCGCCGCTGATCCGCTCGGGACCGGTCGAGGAGCCGCTCGTCGAGGAGATCGCGCGCTCGCTCGGTCTCCCGCGCGGCGACATCGTGGACGTGGAGTGGGCCGACAACGGCCCCGGCTGGGTCGCGGTGCTGCTCGCGGACGCCGAGTCGGTGCTCGCGCTGCGTCCGGGCACGGTTTCGGCGCGCGTGGGGGTGGTGGGGCCGTACCCGGCGGGGTCGCCGTGCGCGTTCGAGGTGCGCGCGTTCACGCCTGGGCGCGGCGCCACCGTCGAGGACCCCGTGACGGGCAGCCTGAACGCCTCGCTCGCCCAGTGGCTGCTGCGCACGGGCCGCGTCAAGGCCCCGTACGTGGCCTCCCAGGGCACGGCGATCGGCCGCGCCGGCCGCGTCCGCATCACCACCGGGCTCCAGGAGGACGTCTGGGTCGGCGGCGACGTGATCACCTGCGTCACGGGCCATGTCGAGCTCTGAGCAGCGGCGAGGCGACGCTCTCGATGATCATGCCGGCGCCGACGGTGCCGTTCGTGGCCTCGTCCACCAGGATGAAGCCGCCGGTCAGCCGGTTGCGGGAGTAGTCGTCCACGAACATCGGCTGTGTCACCCGCAGTGAGACCCGCC